>CAIKKO010000178.1 GCA_903828025.1 uncultured Sphingomonadales bacterium | reverse complement strand
GTACCCTGAATGGGTGGCCGGGCGGGGGAGCGGGCCGGTGCCGCCTCATCCGAAATGAAATTTCGGATCCGAATGGATGACTTGAGGACGGGAGCCATGCGCCCTATCTTGGGTGCATGACCACATTGACCCAAGATCCGGCAACCATGCCCCGCGTCACTCTCGCCCCCAGCGCGGCGGCGCGCGTTGCCGCGATTGCCGCGAAGCAGAACCGGGCACCCGTGCTGCGGCTCGCGGTCGAAGGCGGCGGTTGCTCGGGCTTTCAGTACAAGTTCGAGATGGGCGACGCACCCGAAGCGGACGATATCGTAACCGAAACCGACGGCGTGCGGCTGCTGGTTGATGCCATGAGCCTTGAGATGATCGCGGGCGCGACCGTCGAATACATCGAATCGCTCGGCGGCGCGGCGTTCCGCGTCACCAATCCGCAGGCGGCTTCGGGCTGTGGCTGCGGGGCGAGCTTTTCGGTGTGACGATCAAGGTCGCCTCGTTCAACATCAACGGGATCAAGGCGCGGCTGCCCCGCTTGCTCGAATGGCTTGAAGAGACCCGGCCCTCCGTCGCCTGCCTGCAGGAAATCAAGACGCAGGACGCAGACTTTCCCGCCGCCGAGTTCGAAAAGATCGGCTATCATGCGATCTGGCACGGCCAGAAGGGCTTCAACGGCGTCGCCATTCTGGCGGACGGTGCCATGCCGGTTGAGGTCCAGCGCGGCTTGGCGGGCGAGCCGGAGGACGAGCATTCGCGTTATCTTGAGGCCGATGTGAAGGGCCTGCGCGTCGCGTGCATCTACTTGCCCAATGGCAATCCGCAGCCCGGCCCCAAGTTCGATTACAAACTGCGCTGGATGGAGCGGCTGCGCACGCGCATGGCCCAGATCGCAGCGGAGGAATGCCCCGCGCTGGTGATCGGCGATTTCAACGTCATCCCCGAAGACAAGGACGTGTGGGACACCCGCGCGATGGCGAGCGACGCGCTGATGCAGGACGAATCGCGCGATGCCTATCGCCGCCTCCTCAATGATGGCTGGACCGATGCCATCGACCTGCACCATCCGCGCGGGCATATCTGGACCTTCTGGGACTATCAGGCCGGGGCCTGGCAGCGCGACAACGGCTTTCGCATTGATCACGCTCTGCTTTCGCCCGAACTCGCCGACCGGCTGACCGGGGCGGGGGTCGACAAGGCCTATCGCGGGCGCGAGAAGGCCAGCGACCACGCACCCGTGTGGGTCACGTTGGCCGATCCGGCTTAGTTCAGCACGCGCCAGAAGCGGATATTCGAACCCGGCGCGATATCCACCGGCTGGAGCCATGCCGGCGACTTGCCGTGAAGCAGCTGCGCCATCAAGCCGCCTGGCGCGCGGGTGGCATAGACCGCCGGTTCGTAGATATCCGGGCACACCGCGATCAGGGTTGCGTGGCGCTTGCGGATGAGCGCATGCGCGTCTTCCGGCGGGGCCATGAAGGCCGCGATCACATCGTGCATTCCCGCAGCGCCGCGATGGTGGCCGGTGGCGACCACGCGGTCGTGCGATTTGACGATCAGATCGGGCCCGATATCGAGCGGCGCAAAAATGTCGGTTGCGGGCAACTTGTCGAGCGCGCGGCCGGCCAGGTCATAGCGGCACTTCGACATGCCCATCCCGCCAACCTTGATCCCGGCAATGGACTCGACCGCACCGCCCGTCGCGGACCGGGCTGACGCCGGGTTCAGCGCGGCCAACCCGAGCACGACCGGAAGGCCCGGCGCGAGCAGCGAAACGACGATGACATAGCCGCCAAGCCGGGGAAGAATCTTCACTTCGCGCAGCTGATAGACCCAGCGCATGATCACCGCTGCGGCAGGCACCGCGCCAAACACCAGCGCCGTCGCTGATGCACGCGCCACCATGACACCGATCAGCCAGGCGCCCGCAAGCAGGAGCATGTGATCGAACCACTGCATGCGGCTCGCCTGATCGGGCATTTCGCGCCACAGGCGGAAAGCCCCGTAGAGCCCGACAAGCGGACCCACGAGGATCGCAGCCGCCATCGGCGCGGTCGTGTGCCAGAAGGGCATGCCTTCAGCGACCGAATCGTACCAGTAGCGCTTGACCAGCGGATCGAGCATGACAAACGCGCCGCCTCGGCACTCCGGGGCCACGCCGAACATGATCGCCGCCGCACCCAGCCCGATCACGCCAAAACCGGCGATCTGATACGTCAGCGTGCGCGGTGCCGCAAAGTGCATCGCCGCGCCGCCCGCCGCGATCCAGGCGAACAATTCAAGGTGGACAGGTGAGATCGCGTCGCAATGCGTGATCAGATCATACGTCCCGCGTGTGCCGAGGAACACAGCAATGCTCCCGAGCGCCAAGCTGCCCGCAGCGGCGAAAAACCAGTCGAATCGGCTGGTGGGATCGCGCATACCGCGCAGCGCGCAGATGCCGAGGAACAGCGCGGTCAGCGGCAGTCCCTCGATGGAAATGGCGAGCAAGGCCGCCAGCGACAGGCCGATCGCCACACCGCCGCGATACGCGCTCTTGGCATAGAGGCCGTTCAGCGCCGCCAGCGCCAGCACGATCTGCCAACCATGGTGGTCGATGCGCAGCGGGGTGAACTGGCACAGCACCGGCGGCGAGAGCCCGATCATCAAACAGGAGAACGCGACAACCTCGTCGTTGAACCAGCGCGCAGCGAGTCGGCCGATCAACACCATGCCCGTGAGCAGGGTAAGCAGGGGCACGAGGATAACCGTGACCAGTTCCGCCGCGTTCGTGCCGAGCAGCGGGCGCAGCAGCAGGATCATCCCGGCGATCGGGATATCGACCAGCCGCGACCAGTGCATCGGCACGCCTTCGGGCGCGGCAATCCGGTATTGGTGGACATCGAACCACGATTGCCCGGCGAGCAGATCGCGCACTTGCAGCAAGCGCAGCGCATCATCGGGATCGCCGAAGCGCATCGTGGCGATCAGCTTGAAATTGACCGCAATCATCGTCAGCGCGAGCAGCGCCCAGGCGATCAGCACGCGCGTGCGCGCTGCCTTGGACGGGTCGGTGATCGAATCGGTATGGGTCGGAGCCGCAGTGCCCGAGGCGTAGAGCGTGGCCATCAGCGAAATACCACCCGTTTGCGCAGCAACCATGTCACCGCAAAGCTTACGACAATGGCGACGAGCTTTGCCGCGCGCGGATCCAGTCCGGCTGCGCTGGCCCCGCCCACGATCAGCGTGGTGACCCCGAGGCCGATCAGCGCCGAGACGACGAACATCGCCTTCTGCCGCGTGCGCTCGATCCCGCTGCTCGCCACCTGATCGGCAAAGACTTTCCGGCTGGACAGGATCCAGTGCACCGTAATGCCGATGGCGTAGCCGACCGCCGAAGCGGCAACCGGCGGGACACCGGCGGAGAGCAGGGCAAGGAATGTGCCCATGTCCACCGCCAGCGCACCAACGCTCGCCAGAATATAGCGCACCAGCACGATCTGCCGGATACGGTTCAGGGGAGAGATATCCAGAACAGCCACAGCCATATCCAGTTCAGCGAGACATCACGTCAATTGCAGCGAAGCTTGGCGAAGGAACGCTGGGCCATCAGGCCGCAGCGCGTCCTTGCGGCTTTTCGTCGTCGGTCTTCACGCGGGTCGGTACGTCACGCACCGAAGCCAGCGCGGCGGCCTGATCCTCGCTCACCGGGCGAGCGGGCAGTGCGTTCTGTGCGCCTTCGTCCCCGGCCTCGTGATACTCGGCGTCTTCGTTGACACACCAGATGTCGTAGACGCGGGCCCCGGCGATGATGTTTTCGACCGTGAGCATCGCGGTCATCATCGCGTGGTCCTGATTGTTGTAGCGGTGCATGCCGTTGCGGCCGACAAGGTGCAGTGTCGGGTGGCTGGCCTCCAGCTCATGGCGCATCGCGGCGACATTGGCGGCATATTCGTCGTCATAGACCGGATAGGCCTTTTCCTGCCGCACGACCGCGCCGCCGATGACCTTGGCCGGATCGACCAGCCCGAGGATGTCCATTTCCTTGGTCGCCAGCTTGATCAGGTCTTCGTCGCTCGAAGCCCAGAGGTCATCGCCTTCGAAGCAGAAGTATTCGAGGCCGACGCAGGCCACGCTCTCATCGGGCACCATTTCGGGCGACCACGAGCGGAAGTTCTGCACCCGGCCGACGCGCACCTTGCTGTCGTGGATATAGATCCAGTTGTCGGGGAAGAGGTCCTCGGATCGGATCTTGAGCGCCACGGTCAGGAAGTCGCGATACTTGAGGCGGCTGGCCTCGAGCGTCGACTGCGGCAGCGGATGGAGGCGAGCGGCCAGTTCGCGCATCGGCGCGGAGCTGATCGCATGTGCGGCGCGGATCACTGTCTCGCCCGCCGGATTGCCGTCCGCGTCGGTGCGGGTGGCCGAAAGGCGCCAGCCGCCCTGGCCGTCGCTGGCAAGCTGCTTCATCGCGTGGCCCATCAGGACGTGGCCGCCAGCCGCAACGATCTTGTCGCGCGCGGCTTCCCACATCATGCCCGGGCCCTGACGCGGATAGCGGAAGCTTTCGAGCAGGGTCTTGGTCTGCATGCCGTCGTTCGGGCGCTTGTTGAGCCCGAGGCTGCGCTTGAGGCCATCCAGCACCGCCGCGCCGAGCGACAAGCCCTTGATGCGCTGTGCGGCCCAATCGGCGCTCATTTCGTTGCAAGGCATGCCCCAGACCTTCTCGGTGTAGGTCTTGAAGAAGATCGAATAGAGCTTCTTGCCGAACTGGTTGCTGGTCCAATCCTCAAAGCTCTTGACCTCGGCAATCGGGAACATGCGCGACCAGACATAGCTCACCATGCACGAGGTCGAGCGCAGGATCCCCAGATTGCCGAGCGCTTCGAAGGCACGCAGCGGATACGAGTAGAACTTGCCCTCGTAGTAGATGCGGCTCATGCGCGGACGCTGGATGAAATCGTCGGGCAGGATCTCGTTCCACAGATCGACAACCTGCTGGGATTTCGAGAAAAAGCGGTGGCCGCCGATATCGAAGCGGTAGCCTTCGTGCTCCACCGTGCGGCTGATGCCGCCGACATAGCGCGAGTCCTTCTCGATGATCGCGACCTTGAGGCCCTTCTTGGAGAGCAGATACCCTGCGGTCAGGCCGGCCGGCCCCGCGCCGATGATTGCGACATCGACGTCAAACTCGCTGCTGTCCCCATGCAAGTTGGCCCCATGCATGCCCGTGAAACCGTTACCCATCGCTTGCTCCCGTTGAAGCGGTTCTGCTGGCACCGGAAGTGAACGAAAATGGATAAGAGATGGTTAACGTTGCGCGCGGATTGAGCGAAAGCCTCACGCGCCGTTCGCCTGCAAAGTGGCCCGGAGCGCAGCCTTAGACAGGCCGGGGTCCGCTCGCTTCACCGCTGCTACCACTGCGCTGTGTTGGCCCGTGCTCCTGCAGCGCCTCGGCGAATTGCAACGGCGCGGAAATGCGCGCGAGTTCATCAAGCTTGAACGTGTGTTCGAAGATCAGGCCATAACGCGGATGGCTGCGCCAGCGGACTTTGGCATAAAGCGGCGGCGTGACCCCGGTTTCGATCCGCACGAGCTCGTTCATCAGGAGCCACTTCTCGCTTTCGACGCAGGCCCCCTGTTGCGAGATATCCTTGAAGGCGATGCGCACCGCCTCTCCGCCGGAATGCAGCACCCCGTCGAGCGCGATGCGCAGCCGGACCTGCTTGCGGGGAAGCGTCGAGCCCCCCTCGTCGAGCAGCCGCTCGACCGCGATCTCGTCGCGAAAGCGCAGGCCTGCGTAGTCTTCGGTCTGCCAGACCAGATCGACCGGGTAACGATCCCCGTTTACCTGCTCGATGCTCAGCTCACGTGATGGGGGCAACGGCGAAAACAGGCGGATCTTGAGGCCCGAGCCCGAAACATCGCGGATGATGCACAGGAACTCACGGCCGTCTGCGATGATCTTGGCAGTACGGATCAGCAAGGCAAAGCGCGGCTCGGAGCGAAGCTCCGAGCCTGGCGGCGCGCCTATCTGTTCCTGCCGGGACTGTCCCGACAGCTCCTGTTCCTGCGCCAAGCCAATTCCCCTAGCGCGGCCCTCCGAGTGATTCGGAAATCGGGCACGCGTCGCTCTGCGGGAAAGCTTCTAACCTGCTGATCCTTGCCATGATGTTACCCATCCCGGGCTATCGTGCGGTTCCGGGCCGATGCCGGTCTGCAGAAGGATGGTGTGCCGAGGCTAGCGCAGCACCCAGGCTTCGGCATTCTCCGCCTTGAGAAAGCTCTCGGCCTCAGGCCCGAGCAGCATGGCGAGCGTCGACAACGTTCCGGCCTGAACACAAGTGCGTGCGGCGACAGTGACCGATCGCGGCGGGTTCTCCACCGGCCATCCGGTGCGCGGATCGAGGATATGGCTGTAGCGCTTGCCCGCGCGCAGCAGGAACCGCTTGGCATCGCCGCTGGTGGCAATCGCGCCCTGATCGATTTGCAGCAACCCTCCCGACGTCTTGGCCGGGTCCATCGATTCGATCGCCACCGCCCAGCGCGCGTGGCTCTTGGCGCGGGTGGTGCGCAAATCCCCGCCGAAATTGATCAGCGCGGGACATTCGCCTTCGGCCATGATCGCCATCGCCGCACGGTCGACGGCGTATTCCTTGCAGATGCCGCCGAGATCTATCTCCATGCCCTGCGGCAGGGTCAGCCGGGGCCGCTCCCACCCCACCTTGCTCCAGCCGATCATCGGCATGAGCTCCGCCACTTGCGCTGGTTCCGGCACCCGGTCCGATCCGTCGAATGTCCAGACCCGCCGCAGCACGCCCGAGGTCACGTCGAATCGTCCGCCGCTCAGCGCATGGACCTGCCCGGCATAATCGAGCAGGCCGGCGGTCTCCTCGTCCACCTCCACCGGCTTGCCGCCCGCGTTGTTGATCATCCAGACCACGCCGGTCGGCTTGTAGCGGGTATACTTGGCTTCGATCCGGCGCGCCTCCGCCTCGCCGATCTGCGCCAGTCTGGCCGCCAGCTTGCTGTCGCGCGTTTCGATCTGCACTTCGCACGGGCAGCCCATCGCGGTGAAGCGGTGCTTGTGCACGCCACCTGATTTTGGGCTGGATTTGGGCTTCTGCGCCATCAGTGAAACGTGAAGCGCACGCCGCTGATCAGGCTGACAGAGCGCGAGCCGCTGAACAGGTCGGTGTGCGCCAGCACCCCGGGGGCTGTTCGGTCAAACCGCTGGCCTTCCTGCACATAGCGTTCGGCAGCGCCGTAGATCTCGAGGCTGCGCGCAATATGCACTCCTGCTTTCAGCCCGAACGTCCAGGCGTGAAACCGGCCCAGACGGCTATCGCTGCTGACATAAGCCAGGGTCGGCTCATCGATGCCGAGATAGTGCCGGTAGAAGTTTGCCGCAGTCTGCCGGTAAAAGCGGAGGCTCGGTTCGACATAGGTGGCCTTGCCCACCGGCATGTGCTCCGAAAGAGCATAGGTCATCGAATCGATGCCCCAGCTGTCGTGATACCAGCGCACCGAGGCATCGGTCACCGCCGAACCGATCGCGAACTTGGTGGCGGCGTAGATGCTGTTGCGGGTCCGCCGATCAGGCCGCTTTTCGTAGATATAGTAGAACGGATCGCCGGTTGCTGTATCGACAAGCTCGAAGATTTTGTAGGGATCGGTTTGATAACCCCGGGTGTTGCCGAAGCTGTAGTTGACCTGCACCAGCCAGTTCGGGGTCAGCACTTGGGTCACGCCCGCGACAAGGCTGTAGACCTGCTTCACCCTGGCCGAGCCGACAATCATGTCTCCCATATACGAGAGCGCGCGCGGCACTCCAATGAAAGGTCTGATGCTGTCGCGCTCGTAGTTGAAACCCAGCGAGAGTGTGGTGTTCTTGCCGTTCAAATCCTTGGCCAGCGAAGCGCGGGCCGAATAGGAACTGTAATCGGTCTCGTTAGAGGCATCGCCGCCCACACTGAGCTTAAGCGATTCCGACACCGGCAGTGTCACGCCCAGATCGTAGGCCTCGCGGTGATCCTTGAAGCCCTTGTCGACCGGAAGCTGGTTGGGAGCGACGGTATAGCGGCCCGAAGCGCCGGTCAGCGTATCGATCACACCGGCTCCACCGCCGATGAACCGGGTCTTGCGCGGCGGGACGAACGTCTGAAAATAGCGTGAGCGGACCGCGCCATTGGGGGTCGCGCCGGTGAGCGAATCATACGTGAATTTGCCGGAAACGATCATGCCGTTCGCGGCATTCCAGGTCAGCCCGGTTTCGGACTCGATCGCCCGCACGCGGTGATCATCCTCCTGATAGACGAGCACTGCCGAATCCGCGACCACGGTCCCAACCTCGCTCGCGGTCTGATCGTAGGCATTGGGCGATGGCACTGCCCCGGCAGGCGCATCGCTGCGATCCTCGGCCTGCGCCGGGGATGCCCCCAGCAAGCCGGCCGCCAACAATCCCAGCGCTGCGGCAACGCTGCCCCGGTTCTTCAATTGCACCCGCAACCCCCGCCATCGAAGCTGCGACCGCCAGAAGCCGCTTCCTTGCTGAAATAAGTATGTTCATCGAAGGCCATGATGGCCGGTTCGCGCGCAAGCTGCATCGACTTGCGCGCGAGAATGTCGCGCTGCCAGGGCTGCGCGCCGATATGGGCGCATGCACCGAGCGCGGGCAGGGCCGCGATCAGCAGGGCCGCTGCGAGGTTTCGTTTCATGGTCATGTCCTTTCAGGCCTCGCGCACAAGCTGGGCAACTTGGGCTTCGTATTCGTGCACCTTGGCGGGGAAGAAACCCTGGTGGCGAAAGCGCATGGTGCCTTTGCGATCGAATACGAGCGAAGTTGGCATGTCCGCCACCTTCCAGGTCTGCGCGAGATCGCCTTGCGCGTCGTAGATCACCGGAAGATTGGAGTGGACCTGCCGCAGGAAGGCATCGGCTTGCGCCCTGACACGATCGACATTGACCGTGATCACCGCGACCTCTCCGCCCGGGTAGTGCGCCGCCAGACCTTGCATGAAGGGGAAGGACAGCTTGCACGGGCCGCACCACGAGGCCCAGAAGTCGACATAGACGACTTTGCCGCGAAACCGCGCCAGATCGAGCGAGGCTGCGGCCTGTGCCGGACTTTGCAGTCCGATCAAGGCAGTCCCGACTATACCACCAAGCGCCACGCGGCGTGAAACCGGGACCGATGCGACCATTAAAGAACGTCCTTCTGCCTTGAACTACAACACGAAATCACTCGACGTGAGCGTGTGCACACCGTCGAGCTTGATGCAGAAATCGGCGATAGCATCGCCGTTGGTGGAGCCGTAGACATAGGTGTTGCCGCCCACCACCTCATACCGCAGCTCCCGCCCGGACTGGATATGAAAGCGGTTGTGGTTGATGAACACGAAGGCCTGATCGCCCGGCTGGTTGTAATGTGTCGCCGTGCTCAGCGCGTCGACAAGGCTGAGATCAATCTTGTCGCCCGGGCTAAAGTCGACAATCGTGTCTGCTCCGGCCGAGGTCTTGCTCAAAAAATCACCGTCAGCGAACACGAACCTGTCGTTGCCCGGCCCGCCGGTCATCGTATCCATGCCGGTGCCGCCGATCAGCACGTCCGCCCCCGCACCGCCGTTCAGGATGTCGTTGCCGGCAAGCCCGCTAAGCGTGTTGTTGCCGCCATTCCCGGTCAAGGTGTTGGCCAGCGCGTTGCCGGTCCCGTTGATCGCGGCCGAACCGGTGAGCAGGAGGTTCTCGACATAGGCGCCGAGCGTGAAGCTCACGCTGGCGTTGACCTGGTCCGTACCCTCATTGGCATTTTCGATGACTTTGTCGCCGATCGAATCGACGATGTAGAGATCATCGCCCAAACCGCCGCTCATGGTATCGTTGCCGGCGCCGCCATCCAGCGTGTCATTGCCCGCCAGCCCGTTCAGGATGTCGTTTCCTTCACGCCCGTAGAGTTGGTCGGCCAGTGCCGTGCCGTTCAGCGTATCGATATTGAGGGTCCCATTGATCACAGTCATCGCCCGCCTCCCGTGGTCGCTTTGCCGATTGGCCAGACTTTCCTTAACCTAGCTGGAACGAACATCGTTAGCGTGACCAAACGCGACGATTGTGCGGCGGTTCGCTCAAGCGACACGATCAACCGCACCATCAGCCGAACTATCAGCTGACCGGGCAAGACACCGAACTGGACACGTTGGCGCGCAATCGGCCCGCGGCCTATAGTGCTGTCAAATCCTGGTGCGGACGGCGGGACTCGAGCCCGCACGAGCTGTGCTCAAGGGATTTTAAGTCTATGCCGCCTTCCTCTTGGAAAGCTACGGTCTAGGGACTGAGGACGTTTTGGACGTTCTGTCCCCTTCGGCGCTGGGTGAGGCCATGCGGGTTTGCTCCGGTGGCGGAGGCTGGGACCATGACTAGGCGGGACTTTGAGCTAATCGCCGGGGCCGTGTTCCAAGCGGGCGCGGCGGGGCCGGTCGGTCATGTGGCGGAGGCGCTGGCTTCGGCTCTCGCCTCTACCAATCCCCGGTTTGATCGGGAGCGCTTCAAGCAAGCCTGCCTGTCGGGTTCTCCTAGGGGAGGTGCTACGCGGGGGGCTGGGGGGTGAGTTCGGCCAAGATAGAGCAAGCGTTGGAATTGCTCGCGGTCGTTCTCTTGGTTGTTCTTCTGGTCCTCCCTCTGGTGATCCTTGGCAAGCTAGTGCGGCTCGCGTCGGGATCGGGGGAGTGAAACGGGACTAGGCTAAATTGTCGAAAGGCGCGTGGGGCTCTCCGGTGATCCGGGGGGCCCTTTCGCGTTTGGGGCTTGGCTCCCCTTGGTGCCATCGCCGGCAAGGGCCCTAGCGTGGCTCTGCGGGGCTCTCGCGGCCTATCGCTGCGCCTCCCCTCTTTCCCCGTTCGGGGACTGTCTCCTATTTTGCCCGAAAACGGGCCTTAGAGCGCTTCGGCGCATTTTCCGCACTGTGACTAGGGTGCGGCCCTTCCTTGCGCTCCTGAGCCATCTGGCGGGCTCCTGCGGCCCATTGCTCCCCTCGCTCCCCGGTGATCTGGCGGAGGCGGTGCAGGCGCGTGGGCGCGTGGGCGCGTCATGTGGGGGCGGGCGGGTGCGTACACGTTCATAAGGCGGGAGGCGGCAGGCGGGCGCGGGAATGTGCGAACGGGCCGGGAGAAAAACACAGATCGGCCATGGGCTGGGGTTTGGGTGAAAAGGTCCAAAATTTTGGCTCAAACTTTTCGAAGCGATGGAGCCGACAATTCGCCGTCAATCATTCAGTCGGAGTTGGGATGGGCTCAATTTAGATGTAAAGACCGATGTGCAGACTACATATGGCGGATGAGGAGCAGGGCGCATGGCGAAAGAGCCTGACGGATTTGTGGATCACGCCACCAGAGGTTGGCGACCCAACCCCATTGCCGATGCGGCTGAGAATTTTCTCAAAGGTGCCGAGGTCTTGAGAGGTGGCCGGGTTGGTCTGCACATTGATCGGCAACGGATAAGTGGATCGTCTGCCGGTTGCTTCCTCGAATTGCCGATATGGGGCGTCACGCAGGAAGGGCGTAGCCCGACCGGAG
>CAIKKO010000177.1 GCA_903828025.1 uncultured Sphingomonadales bacterium | reverse complement strand
GCCACGATGTTCGTCGCGCCTTATGCGCAGCTGGTGCCTTTGGCGGCGACCGCGCCCGCGCTGATCGTGGTCGGCGGGCTGATGCTGCTGCCGCTGACCGAAGTCGATTGGGAAGACCCGATGGCGGCTATCCCCGCGTTCCTCACGGTCGCGATGATCCCGCTGACGTTCTCGATCGCCAACGGCCTTGCTTTCGGCATCACCGCGCACGCGCTGCTCAAGCTGCTCAAGGGCGAGGCGAGCACGAAAGACTGGTTCCTCTTCACGCTCGCCGCGTTGTTCGTGGTGCGCTTTGCCTGGATGGCTGCCGCATGATCCGCTTTATACTCGCCTTGCTCCTTGCCGCGCTGCCCTGCGCCGCCTTCGCGCAGAAGCTGGATGACACCCCGCGCACCGTGGTGATGACCGCGTTTTACCCCGAGTGGCACTCGCTCGTGCCCACGATTCAGGACGCGAAGGAGCATACGATCAACGGCAGCACCTTCCTGACCGGTACGCTGGAAGGCAAGCCGGTGGTGCTGATGCAGAGCGGGGTCAGCGTGGTGAACGCCGCGATGAACACGCAAGTGGTGCTCGACCGGTTCAACGTGAAGCGCATCGTGTTTTCGGGGATCGCCGGGGGTGTCGATCCCGCGCTGTCCATCGGCGATGTCGTGGTGGCGGAGAACTGGGGGCAGTATCTGGAAGCCTCGTTCGCGCGGAAGACCAAGACGGGCTGGATGCCGCCGGATCAGGGCGCTCCGGATTCGCCCGCGAACTGGAACTTCATCTTCCCGCGCGGGACTTTGATCACCAGCAAGACCGCGCAGATGCAGCGCATGGTTCGCATTCCGGTCGATCCGGGGCTGCTGGCCCTTGCGCGCAAGGTGGTGGCGGGCGTGACGCTGGAGCGCTGCGTGCCGCCGTCTGACAAGATGCGGCCCGGTTCGGCGCTGTGCCTGCCGCGCATGCCCAAAGTCGAAGTTGGCGGCACCGGGGTTACGGCGGGGATCTATGCCGACAATGCCGCGTTCCGGATTTACTTGCAAAAGGCTTGGCACGCGCGGGTGCTCGATATGGAAAGCGCGGCGGTGATGCAGGTGGCGGTGAGCAATTCGGTGCCCGCGATCGTGTTCCGCAGCCTGTCTGACCTTGCTGGCGGGGACCAGCACAAGAACATGGAATATACCTTCGAACATCTCGCCTCGGCCAATTCGGCGCATGTCGTGCGCGCGTTTGTCGCTGCGCTGCCGGATTGATGGGGCCGGATTGATGGGCATGAAGCTGACCACCGTCACCGGCTCGAAGGGCATGGTCACCGCGCCGCATTTCCTCGCGGCGGAGGCGGGGCTGTCCGTGTTGCAGGATGGCGGCAATGCGGTGGAGGCGACTGTCGCGGTCGCGGCGTGCCTTGCGGTGGTCTATCCGCATATGACCGGGATCGGCGGCGACGGGTTCTGGGTGATCCATGAGCCGGACGGCGCGGTGCATGGCATCCATGGCTGCGGCGGCGCGGCTGGGGCTGTTTCGCTGGATGTGTATGCCGGGCTGGAGGCGGTGCCGTTTCGCGGGCCACTGGCGGCGAATACGGTGGCCGGGACGATCTCGGGATGGGCGGCGGCGCTGGAGACGGCGGGCGGGGCCCTGCCGCTGGAACGGCTGCTGCGCGATGCGGTGGCGCATGGCGAGGCGGGCGTGACGGTGACGGCGGGGCAAGGCGCGATTGCCGTGGCCAAGGGGCCGGAATTGCGCGTGCAGCCGGGCGCTTATGCCGCGATCTTCGAGCCCGAAGGGCGGCCGCTGCGCGAAGGCGATGTGCTGCGCCAGCCGGTGCTGGCCGAGACATTGCGCCGACTGTGCGAAGAAGGGTTGGAGAGCTTCTACACCGGGGCGCTGGCGGCAGACATCGCGGCGGATCTGGATGCGCTGGGCAGCCCGGTTTCGGCGGCTGATCTGGCGGTGCATTTCGCGACCCGGCCTGAGCCGCTGACGACACGCATCAAGGGCGCGCAGCTCTGGAACAGCGCGCCGCCAACGCAGGGCTTTGCCTCGCTGATGATCCTCGCGCTGTTTGACCGGCTCGGTGCGGAGGCGATGGATGGCTTCGATCATGTCCACGGGCTGGTCGAGGCGACCAAGCAGGCGTTTCTGCTGCGCGACCGGCATGTCGGCGATCCGGCGTACCATGATTTCGACTGGCAGGGGCTGCTGTCTGATCCGGCGGCGCTGGATACCTTGGCGGCCAAGGTCGATCCTGCGCAGGCGCTGCCTTGGCCGCAGCCGCCGCAGTGGGGCGATACCTGCTGGTTCGGCGCGGCGGACGCCGAGGGCCGCGTGGTGAGCGCGATCCAGTCGACCTATTTCGAGTTCGGTTCGGGGCTCGTGCTGCCGAAGACGGGGATCACCTGGCAGAACCGGGGGAGCAGCTTCCGGCTGGCGGAAAGCGGCTGGAATGCGCTCAAGCCCTATCGCAAGCCGTTCCACACGCTCAATCCGGCGCTGGCGCGGTTCGACGATGGCCGCGTGATGGCCTATGGCACGATGGGCGGTGAGGGCCAGCCGCAGACGCAGGCGGCGCTGTTTACGCGCTATGCCCGCTATGGCTGCGACTTGCAGGCCGCGATCAGCGCGCCGCGTTGGCTCTTGGGGCGGACCTGGGGCGATCAATCGACTACGCTCAAGCTGGAAGATGGGTTCGATCCGGCGCTGTATCAGGCGCTGGTGGCGGCTGGCCATGTGGTCGAGCGCGTCGGGCCGCTGACCGCCACGATGGGCCATGCCGGGGCGATTGTCCGCCACGCCGATGGCAGCCTCGAAGGCGCGACCGATCCGCGCAGCGATGGCGGGGTGGCGGCATGGTGAGGGCCAGTGCATCCGGCGGCGCCCGGGCCGTTGCGCGGTGCGATGCGCTGGCGCTGCCGCCCTATAGCGACAGCCCGGAGGGGCTGACGCGCACTTATCTCTCGCGCGCCTACTACGCCTCGCACGATCAACTGGCCACATGGATGGCCGAGGCGGGCATGAGCGTGCGGCGCGATGCGGCGATGAACCTGATCGGGCGCTACGAGGGCCGTGCGGCAGAGGCTCCGGCGCTGGTGATCGGCAGCCATATCGACAGCGTGCGCCACGCGGGTCCCTATGATGGCCCGCTCGGGATCATGCTGGGCATCGAAGCCGTCGCGGCGCTTTCCGCCAGCGGCGCGCGCTTGCCGTTCGCGGTGGAAGTCTATGCTTTCGGGGATGAGGAAGGCTCGCGCTTTCCCGCCGCGATGCTGACCAGCCGCGCGGTGGCAGGCACGCTCGATCCGGCGGCGCTCATGGTCCGGGACCGGGACGGGGTGGCGCTGGCCGATCTGGTCGATGTGGCGGCGTATCCCTCTGCCGCGCGCGCGCCGGGCTCGGTGCTGGCGTATCTGGAAGCGCATATCGAACAGGGGCCGGTGCTCGAAGCCGAAGGGCTGGCCGTCGGTACCGTCACGGGCATTGCCGCGCAGCTGCGGTTCGAGATCGAACTGACCGGGATGGCGGGCCACGCTGGAACCACCGCGATGGGGCTGCGCGCCGATGCGGTGGCGGGCATGGCGGAAATGGTGCTGGCGGCGGAGGCGATTGCAAAGGCTGGCCCGGCTGATCTGGTCGCGACGGTTGGAGTCGTGACAGTGCCGTCCGGTGCGCCCAACGTGATTGCTGGCAAGTGTGCCTTCGCGCTCGATGTGCGGGCTGCCAGCGCGGCCACGCGCGACAAGGCGGCGGACGACATTCTGCGCCGGTTCCGCGCCATCGCCAATGCGCGCGATCTCGGCCTGTCGGTGCGGCAGGGGCACGATCTTCCAGCCAGCCCGTGCGATCCGGCGCTGATGGATCTGCTCGATGCGGCCACCGAGGCGGCGGGCCACAAGCCGTTCCGCCTCGTTTCGGGCGCGGGGCACGATGCCATGATCATGGCCGCGCTCTGCCCCACCGCCATGCTGTTTCTGCGCTGCCGCGGCGGCGTGAGCCACAACCCGGCCGAACATGTCGAGCCCGCCGACGCCGAAGCGGCGCTGGCGGTCATGTCCGGCTTTATCCAGCGCCTCGCACACACACATGGAGCCAGCCGTGCCGCTTGATTCGACGTTTTTCGGCGATATCGACCCGCCGCAGCGCTTGCTGATGGGGCCGGGGCCGGTCAACGCGCACCCGCGCGTGTTGCGTGCGATGGCGGCGGACCTGCTCGGCCAGTTCGATCCGGAAATGACCGGGTTCATGAACCAGGTCATGGCGCTCTACCGCCCGGTGTTCGGCACCTGGAACCAGTGGACCATGCTGATCGACGGCACCGCGCGCGCCGCGATCGAGGCTTCGCTGGTGAGCCTGGTCGAGCCGGGCGATACGGTGCTGGTGGTGAACTTCGGCCGGTTCGGGCTGCTGCTGACCGAAATTCTCGGGCGCATCGGAGCCAAGGTCGAGCAAGTCAGCGCGCCGTGGGGCGAAGTCGTGCCGCTGACGGCGATTGCCGAAGCGATGGAACGCTGCGGGCCCAAAGTGGTGGCGACCGTCCACGGCGATACGTCGACCACGATGGCACAGCCGCTTGAGGGGCTGGGCGCGCTGTGCAAGGCGGCGGGGGCCTATGCCTATGTCGATGCCACTGCGACGTTGGGCGGCATGGAAATCGCGGCGGACCGCTGGGGCGTCGATGTGGTGACGGGGGGCTTGCAGAAGTGCCTTGGCGGGCCTTCGGGCAGCGCGCCGATCACGATTTCGGACCGCGCGGCAGAGCGCATCTTTGCGCGGCGGCATGTGGAGCAGGGCATTCGCCGCGCCGATATCGCGGACGGCGTGGGGCCGCGCATTGCGTCCAACTACTTCGACCTCGCGATGATCATGGACTATTGGTCCGAAAAGCGGCTCAACCACCACACCGAGGCAACCTCGATGCTCTATGCCGCGCGCGAATGCGCCCGCGTGGCGCTGGGCGAGGGGCTGGAAGCGCGCTTCGTGCGCCACCGCAAGGCAGGCGCCGCAATGACCGCAGGGCTGCGTGCGATGGGCCTGACGGTGTTCGGCGATGACGCGCACCGCATGACCAATGTGACGGGCGTGTATATCCCCGCAGGTGTCGATGGCGAGGCGATCCGCACCGCGATGCGCGATCATTTCGAGATCGAAATCGGCACCGCGTTCGGGCCGCTGCAAGGCAAAGTCTGGCGGCTCGGCGCGATGGGCTACAACGCGATGAAGCACAAAGTGCTGCTGACTTTGGGCGCGCTGGAGGCCTGCCTCAAGGCGGCGGGGCATTCGGTGCCCTTGGGCGCAGCCGTTCCGGCGGCACTCGCAGCATGGGAGGCGGCATGACCTCGCCGCGCGACCTTGTTGGCTACGGGGCGACGCCACCTGCCGCGCAGTGGCCGGGCGGGGCGAAAGTCGCGGTGCAGTTCGTGATCAACTACGAGGAAGGGGCTGAGAATTCGGTCCTGAACGGCGACAAAGGCTCAGAGGCGTTCCTGTCCGATATGGTTGGCGCAGGCACGCACCCCGCGCGGGCGATGGCGATGGAGAGCCTTTACGAATATGGCAGCCGCGCCGGGTTCTGGCGGCTGCACCGGCTATTTACGGAGCGCGGCGTGCCGCTCACGGTGTTCGGCGTGGCGGCGGCGATGGCGGCGAACCCGGCGGCGGTCGAGGCGATGCTCGCCGCCGATTGGGAGATCGCCAGCCACGGCTACCGCTGGATAGATTACCAGTATGTGCCCGAAGACGTGGAGCGTGAGCATATCGCCAAGGCGATTGCGCTCCACACCGAGCTGACCGGTGCGCGTCCGCTGGGCTGGTATCAGGGGCGCACTTCGCCCAACACCGCGCGGCTGGTGGTGGAGGAGGGCGGCTTTCTCTATGATGCGGACAGCTACGCCGACGACTTGCCCTACTGGGACATGCGCCACGGCAAGCCGCAACTGATCGTGCCTTATTCGCTCGACGCCAACGACATGAAGATGGTCGCGCTCAACGGCTTTACTGAGGGGGAGCAGTTTTTCCGGTACTTGTGCGATACTTTTGAGCAATTGCGCGAGGAAGGCGGGCGGATGATGTCGGTTGGGCTGCATGGCCGCATTGCCGGGCGTCCGGCGCGGGCGCGGGCGGTGGCGCGGTTCGTCGATCATGTGCTCGCGAGCGGCGACGCGTGGATCGTGCGGCGCGCGGATATCGCGCGGCACTGGCTGACGGAGCACCCTTGTTCAGGAGGGGCGGCATGACCATCAACGAACCGGTGCTGCTGGCTGAAGTGACGGCGGCCTTCGCCGATTACGAGCGCGCGCTGATGGCGGATGACCTGCCCGCGATGGACGCGTTGTTCCACGATGCGCCGACGACCAACCGCTTTGGCGTGGGCGAAGTGCTGTGGGGGATGGAAGCCATCCGCGCCTTCCGCAAAGGGCGCGGGGGTTCGCCGCAGCGCAAGCTCGGGCAGGTCGCGATCACTGTTTACGGCGACAGCTTCGCGACGGCGGATGCGGAGTTTTTCCGCGAGGGATCAGACCGGCGCGGGCGGCAGAGCCAGGCCTGGGTGAAATTTGCCGATGGCTGGAAGGTCGTCTCCGCGCATGTCAGCCTTGAGGGGGCGACCGCATGACCGCGCTGTTCGAACATAGCCCTTGGGTGGAAGCGCGGGCGGATGCGCAGGGCTCCAGCGGGGACCGCCATGCCGATCTGATGGCGGTGGTGCATGCGGCGAGCGCGGAGGAACAACTCGCGCTGATCCGCGCGCACCCGGAGCTGGCGGGCAAGGCCGCGATTGACCGGACGCTGACGGCGGCTTCGGCGGCGGAGCAGGCCTCGGCCGGGCTCGACCGGCTGACCGAAGACGAGTTCGCGCGGTTCCATGCGCTGAATGCGGCGTACCGCGCGCGGATTGATTTCCCCTTCATCATCTGCGTGCGGCTGACCGACAAGGCGGGAATCCTCGCCGCGATGGAAGCGCGCCTCGCCAACGACCGCGAGACAGAAATTGCCACGGCCATCGCACAGATCGGCGAAATCGTCCGCTTCAGACTGGAGGACGCGCGATGATCATAGATTGGGCCGAATGGCTGAATCTTGCGCTGCGCTGGTTCCACCTGACCGCCGGGATCGCGTGGATCGGTTCCTCGTTCTATTTCGTGTGGCTCGACAACCATCTCGTGCCGCCGAAGTCGGGGGATGCTTCGGGCGAGGTGTGGTCGGTCCACGGCGGCGGGTTCTATCACAAGCAAAAGTACCAGGTCGCACCCAGCCAGATGCCCGAGGATCTGCACTGGTTCAAATGGGAAGCCTATACCACGTGGCTCACCGGCTTCTCGCTGCTCGTGCTGATCTACTGGGTCGGCGCGGCGAGTTTTCTGATTGATCCGGCCAAGGCGCAGCTTTCGCAAGGCGCGGCGGTGGGGATCGGGGCGGCGTCGCTGGTCTTGGGATGGCTGGTCTATGACGGGCTGTGCCGCTCGCCGCTGGGTCATGAAAACCGCGTGCTGGGGGCGGTCTGGTATGCCGTGCTGGTCGCGGCGGCGTTCGGGCTGGATCAGGTGTTCAGCGCGCGCGGGGCCTATCTGCACGTGGGCGCGATCATCGGTACGGCGATGGTGGGGAACGTGTTCTTCGTGATCATCCCGAACCAACGCAAGGTCGTGGCCGCGCTGGTGGCGGGGGAGGTGCCCGATCCGGCGCTGGGCAAGGCGGCGAAGAACCGGTCGCTCCACAACAATTACATGACCTTGCCGGTGCTGTTCATCATGATCAGCCACCACTATGCGATGACTTTCGGCGCGGGGCGGCCGTGGCTGGTGCTGGCGTTGATCGGGCTGACCGGCGTGGCGGTGCGTCACATCTTCAACTTGCGCCATCGCAGCGCGCCGGCCGGCCGGGCCATGGCGGTTGCGGGCGTGCTGGCGTTCATCACCGTGACTTATGTCTCGGTGGAGAAAGCGACCCTGCCGGCGCGGGCGGCAAGCAAGGCGGCAGGCGCAGCAGATTGGGCCAGTGTCCAGCCGATCTTCGCCAAGCATTGCGTGGCCTGCCATGCCGAAAAGCCCACCAGCGACATCGTCACCGCGCCGCCGCTCGGCGTGATGCTGGAGACCTATGCCCACGCCCGCCAGTTTGCTCCGCGCGTGCAGAAAATGGCGGTCGATGCCGAGATCATGCCGCTGGGCAACACCACCGGCATGACCCGCGCCGAACGCGATGCGCTGGGCCGCTGGATTGCTGCAGGAGCGCCTGAATGACCACGCTTTCGACTCATGTGCTCGATACCATGCATGGCCGTCCTGCGGCGGGGATGCAGCTTTGGCTGAACGGGCCGGACGGCGAGGCGCTGTTTGCGGGCGAGACCAATACCGACGGGCGCTGCCCGGGTTTGCCGGAACTGGCGCCGGGATTTCGGTATGCGCTGGTCTTTGCGGTGGCGGAATACTTCGCGGCGGCGGGGGTCGCGTTGCCCGATCCGCCGTTCCTGGGCAATGTGCAGATTGCCTTCGGCGTGGCGGATGGGGGGCACTATCACGTGCCGCTGCTCGTCTCGCCCTTCGCCTATTCGACCTACCGGGGGAGTTGAGCCATGGCGCTGCGGTTCCTGCTGGATGGAGCGGTGATCGAAATCGCCGATCCCGATCCAACGGGGACGGTGCTCGACCATTTGCGCGGGCCCTTGCGGCGCACCGGCACCAAGGAAGGCTGCGGCGAGGGCGATTGCGGGGCCTGCACGGTGCTGGTGGGCGAACTGGACGGGGAGCGGGTGGCGTGGCGCGCGGTCAATGCCTGCATCCAGTTTTTGCCGATGCTGCATGGCAAGGCGCTGATGACGGTGGAGAGCCTCTCGGCGGGCGGCGCGCTCAATCCCCTGCAGGCGTGCATGGCGGCGAATGGCAGTTCGCAATGCGGGTTCTGCACACCGGGGTTTGTGATGTCGCTGCATGGCCGTGCCATTGGCGCGCTGGGGAGCGAACTGGCGCTGGCGGATGGGATCGCGGGCAACTTGTGCCGTTGCACAGGGTATGGCCCGATCCTTGAGGCGGGGGAGACGGTAGCGCGGCTGGCGCAGGATGATGCGAGCACGGCGGCGGCATTGCAGGGGCTGGCCGGGGATGCGTTGGCGAGCGGGGCTTTCCAGGGCCGGCAATGGTTTGCGCCGCGTTCCTCGGATCAATTGACCGCTGTGCTCGCAAGGTACCCTGAGGCGCGGATTGTCGCGGGGGCGACCGATGTGGGGCTGTGGGTGACCAAGGGCCTGCGCGATCTCGATACCCTCGTGTTCATCGGCGATGTGGCTGATTTAAAGGCCATCGAGGAAACGCCGGAGGGCGTGCGGATCGGCGCGGGGGTGCGCTATGCCGAAGCGCACGGGGCCTTGGCGCGGCTGCATCCCGACCTGGGCGAACTGGTGCGGCGGATCGGCGGGCTGCAAGTGCGGTCCTCCGCCACGGTCTGCGGGAATATCGCCAATGGCTCGCCGATTGGCGATGGGCCGCCCGCGCTGATCGCGCTGGGGGCGGAACTGACGTTGCGTTCGGCTGAGGGGCGGCGGGCAATGCCGCTGGAAGCCTATTTCCTCGATTACGGGAAGCAGAACCGGCGGCCGGGCGAGTTTGTCGAAAGCGTGTTTGTGCCGCGTCCCGGTGCGAACACAAAAGTGCATATTTCCAAGCTTTCACGGCGGTTTGATAGTGATATTTCAGCAGTCATGGGAGCTTTTGCGCTGACCGTGCACGGCGGCACGATCACTGCCGCGCGGGTGGCGTTCGGCGGCATGGCGGCCACGCCCCGGCGCGCTGCGGGCTGCGAGGCGGCGCTCACCGGCCAGCTCTTTAGCGAAAGCACGATCGCGATGGCGGCAGAGGCCTTGCGCGGCGATTTCAGCCCGCTGAGCGACGTGCGTGGAACCAGCGCCTACCGGATCGAGGCGGCGGCGGGGTTGCTCTGGCGGCTGTGGCACCGCGAACAGGGCGCGGCTGTTTCCGTGCTGGACGTGGAGGCCTGACGATGGCCGACGTTGACCCGCCCCAAACACCTCTGTGGCCCGCGCAGGCCAAGCCCGCCAACCCGCACGACAGCGCGCATCTCCACGTCGCAGGGCTGGCGCGCTATGTCGATGACGAGCCCGAGGCACCGGGTACGTTGCATCTGGCCTTCGGGCTTTCGAGCGAGGCGCGGGCGCGGATCACAGGGCTTGATCTGGACGCGGTGCGCGCCCTTCCGGGCGTCGTGGCGGTTTATACGGCGGCGGATATTCCCGGCGAGAACAATGTCGGCCCCATCGCGCATGATGACCGGGTGCTGGCTGATGGCGAAGTGGTGAGCCACGGCCAGCCGGTCTATCTGGTGGCGGCGGAAACACGATTGGCGGCGCGCAAGGCGGCGCGGCAGGGTAAAGTCACGTACGAGCCGCTGGAGCCTGCCATCACCGTGGAAGCCGCGCGCGCGGCGGGATCACGGATCGAGGCGGACCAGCGCATGGCGCAAGGCGATGCCGCCGCCGCGCTGGAGGCCGCGCCGCACCGCATTTCGGGCACTTTGCGCATCGGGGCGCAGGATCATTTCTATCTGGAGGGGCAAGTTGCGCACACGCGGGCCGGGGAGGACGGGCAAATCCATGTCGTCTCCTCCAGCCAGCACCCCAGCGAAGTGCAGCATCTGGTCGCGCATCTGCTCGGCAAACCGAGCGCCGATGTGACGGTGGAAGTGCGGCGCATGGGCGGGGCGTTCGGGGGCAAGGAAAGCCAGGCCGCGTTGTTTGCCGCCGCCGCCGCGCTGGTGACGCACCATACGGGCCGCCCCGCGAAGTTTCGGTGTGACCGCGATGACGACATGATCACGACCGGCAAGCGGCACGATTTCGTGGTGGACTACGAGGCGGGGCATGATGATGCGGGGCGTCTGCTCGCGGTGAAGCTGCGTTTCGGCGGGCGCTGCGGGGCGACGATGGACCTCTCGCCGGGGATCAACGACCGCACGATGTTCCATGCGGACAACTGCTATTTCCTGCCGGACGTGGAAATCCTCTCGGAGCGGCTGAAGACCAACACCGTCTCTGCCACTGCATTCCGGGGCTTCGGCGGGCCGCAAGGGATGCTGGCGATCGAACGCGTCTGCGATGCGGTCGCGGCGCGGCTGGGCCTCGATCCGCTGACCGTACGGGCGCGCAATCTCTATGGGCCGGGGCGCGATGTGACGCCTTATGGCATGAGACTCGAAGACAATATTGCCCCGCAACTGATTGCGCGGATTCGGGAAACTTCGGATTACGACAAACGCAGGGAAGCGATTGCGGCGTTCAATGCCGGCAGTCCGGTGCTCAAGAAAGGCATTGCACTGACCCCGGTAAAGTTCGGCATCAGCTTTACCACCACGCATCTCAATCAGGCGGGCGCGCTGGTCCATGTGTATTCTGATGGCTCGATCCAGGTGAATCATGGCGGGACCGAGATGGGGCAGGGGCTCTATATCAAGGTCGCGCAGATCGTGGCGGACGTGTTTGGCGTGGCCGTAGGGCAAGTGCGGATCACCGCGACGCGGACCGACAAAGTGCCCAACACCTCGGCGACGGCAGCGTCCTCGGGCGCGGACCTCAACGGCATGGCGGCGCACCGGGCGGCGATGGCGATCCGCGAGCGGATGGCCGATTTTCTGGCCGGGGCTTGCGGCTGTGCGGCGGAAGACGTGCGCCTTACCGCCGATGGCGTGATGGCGGGGGATATGCAGCTCCCGTTTGCCGAAGCGGCGCGCAAGGCGTGGCTCGGGCGGATTTCGCTCTCCTCGACCGGCTTCTACGCAACGCCCGAGATCGAATATGACCGTGCAGCGCACAAAGGGCGGCCGTTCTACTATTTCGCCTATGGCGCGGCGGTGTCCGAAGTCGTGGTCGATACGCTGACGGGCGAGCACAAAGTGCTGGCGGTGGACATTCTCCACGATGTCGGCCGCTCGCTCAATCCGGCGATCGACCGGGGGCAGATCGAAGGCGGGTTCGTGCAAGGGCAGGGCTGGCTGACCACCGAAGTGGTGGAGTGGGACGCCAAAGGCCGCCTGCTCAACCATTCGCCCGCGACCTACAAAGTGCCAACCGCGTCTGATCGGCCCAAGCGTTTCCGCATTGACTTGTGGGACGGCGAGAACGTCAAGCCGACGGTTCACCGCTCCAAGGCGGTGGGAGAGCCGCCGCTGATGCTGGCCAATTCGGTGTTCTGCGCCATCAGCGCCGCGATTGCCGCGACGGCCCCCGAAGCGCGCGTGCTGCCGCCGCTCGATGCGCCCGCTACGCCTGAGGCGGTGCTGCGCGCGATTGCCGGGCTGCGCGGCGCATGATGGACTGGCTCGAACAGCTCCCCCGGCTGGCGGCGCAAGGGCCGGTGGCGATGGTCAGCGTGCTCGCGACCGAGGGCTCCGCGCCGCGCGGGGCTGGGACGCGGATGCTGGTCACGGCAGACGGTGAGCACGGCACCATCGGCGGCGGGGCGCTGGAGTTTCGCGCGGTGGAGCAGGCGCGCGCGGTGCTGGCGCATGCGGCGGGAACGTGGCGCGTGCAGGACTATCCGCTGGGGCCGCTGCTGGGCCAATGCTGCGGCGGTCGGGTGCGCCTGCTGATCGAGCATGTGGACCCGGATGCGCTCGGCTGGTTGGACGAGGCGGCGGAAGGCCGCGTGCTGGTGAGCCAGCTCAGGCCTGGCGCGGTCGAGCGGCAGGTGAGCGATGGGCCGGCCATGGCACTTTCGGCGCGCGGCGACCGGCCGCGCGAGGGGAGCCGGCTCGCCGAGGTTATCGGCGCGGTGCGGCGGCCGCTCTATCTGTTCGGTGCAGGGCATGTCGGGCTGGCCATTGCGCGCCATGCCGACGGCCTGCCGCTACGCCTCGCCTGGTTCGATACGCGGCCAGTGTTCGCGAGCGTTGCGGGCGTAGCGGTGGTGCCGGAAAGCGGGATTGCGCAGTGTGTCGCCGAAGCGCCGGACGAGGCAGCGCTGGTGATCCTGACGCATGACCACGCGCTGGACTATACGCTAACGCGCGCCGCGCTCATGCGCCCGCCGCTGGCCTTCACCGGGCTGATCGGATCGCAGACCAAGCGCGCGCGGTTTATGGCGCGGCTGGAGCGCGAGGGGGTTTCGGCGGACGCGCGCGCACGGCTGACCTGCCCCATTGGCCTGCCCGGCGTGACCGGCAAGGAGCCCGACGTGATCGCCGTGGCGCTGCTGGCGCAACTGCTGCAATTGCTGCCGCAAGCGAGCGCGATGCAGGCCGTTGCGGCATGACGCGCACCGGCTTTCGCGGCGAGATCCTGAGCCTTGCGCACGATCCCGCCGAAGCGCCGGATGCGCTGCGCCATGAGGCGGACGGTCTGCTGGTGGTGGAGGACGGCCGCGTGCTGGCGCGCGGGGCTTTTGCCGAACTGGCACCGCGCTTTCCGGGGCTTGCGGTCGAGCGGCTGGAAGGGCTGATCATCCCCGGCTTGATCGACGCGCATGTGCATTATCCGCAGCTTGACCGGATCGCCAGCCACGGCGCGCAGCTGCTCGACTGGCTCGAGCGGCATATCTTTCCCGCCGAGAAGGCCTTTGCCGATCCGGCGCATGCAGCGCGGCTGGCCGAGGCGTTTCTCGATGAACTGCTGCGCCATGGGACCACGAGCGCGCTGGTGTTCGGCACGGTCCATGCAGTCTCGGTCGAGGCGTTCTTTGCAGCCGCGGAGGCCCGCGGGCTGCGCATGGTCTGCGGCAAAGTGTTGATGGATCTGGGCCCGCAAGGCCTGCGCGACAGCCCCGAGGAGGCCCGCCGCGAAAGCGCCGCGCTGATCCGCCGCTGGCACGGGCGCGCGCGGCTGACCTATGCGGTGACCCCGCGCTTTGCTCTGACGTCGAGCGATGCGCAACTGGCGGTGGCGGGGGCCTTGCTCGCGGCGCATCCCGGGGTTCTGCTCCACACCCATCTGGCGGAGAACCCGCGCGAGATCGCCGAAGTGGCGGCGCGTTTTACCGATGCGCGCGATTACCTCGATGTTTACGACCGGTTCGGGCTGGTGACCGAGCGTTCGGTGTTCGCACATGGGGTGCATTTGCCCGACCGGTCCTGCGCAAGGCTGGCGCAGAGCGGCGCGGGAATTGCGGTGTGCCCGAGCTCCAACTTCTTCCTCGGATCGGGGATGTTCGATTTCGTGCAGGCCGAGCGGTATGGGGTGCGGCTGGGGCTGGGCTCGGATATCGGGGCGGGAACCTCGCTCTCGCTGCTCCACAACGGAGGCCTTGCCTATCAGGCGGGGCTGCCGAGCGGCTATGCGCTCGATCCGCTCCGCGCGCTGTGGCTGGCGACGGGCGGTTCGGCGCGGCTGCTGCATATCGAACATGCGGTGGGCATGCTGGCCGAAGGGCAGGAGGCCGATTTCGTGGTGCTGGATGACAAGGCGACACCGCTTATGGCGCGGCGGACCGAGGGGGCCTCGCTCGCCGAGCGGCTGTTTGCGCTGCAGGTGCTGGGCGATGACCGCGCGGTGCGGCGGACGTATGTGCTCGGGCAGTGCGTCTGGAACCGTGATGGAGAGCTGCAATGAAGGACTTTATCACCGGCCTGCCCAAAGCAGAGCTGCACCTCCATATCGAAGGCAGCCTTGAGCCCGAGCTGATGTTTGCGCTGGCCGCGCGCAACGGAGTGACCATTCCCTTTGCCAGTGTGGACGCGGTGCGCGCGGCTTATGCCTTTGCCAACCTGCAGGATTTTCTCGATATCTACTATGCGGGCGCGAGCGTGCTGGTGGAGCAGGTCGATTTCCACGATCTCGCCATGGCCTATTTCGAACGGGCGGCGGCGGACGGGGTGGTCCATGCCGAGATCATGTTCGATCCGCAGACGCATACGGATCGGGGCATCGCCTTCGGCACGGTGATCGAGGGGCTGCTTTCCGCGATGGCGGAGGCGGAAGCGCGGTTTGGCATGACCAGCGCGCTGATCATGAGCTTCCTGCGGCACCTTAGCGAGGAGGCCGCATTCGAGACTTTGGTGATGGCCCAGCCGTGGCTGGACCGGATCGCGGCAGTGGGGCTCGATTCGAGCGAGCTGGGCCATCCGCCCGCAAAATTCGCGCGCGTGTTTGCGGCAGCGCGGGCCACGGGGCTGCGGCTCACCGCGCATGCCGGAGAGGAGGGGCCGCCGGAGTACGTCACCGAGGCGCTCGATGTGCTGGGGGTTGACCGGATCGACCACGGCAACCGCGCGCTGGAGGATGAGGCGCTGGTGGCGCGGCTGGCAGCCAGCGGGATGACGCTGACCGTCTGTCCGCTGTCCAATCTCAAGCTTTGCGTGGTGCAGGATTTGGCCGACCATCCGCTCGGCCGGATGCTGGCGGCGGGGCTCAGGGCCACGGTCAATTCGGACGATCCGGCCTACTTCGGCGGCTATGTTGCGGACAATTACCGCGCGGTGGCCAAGGCGCTGGGGCTTTCGCGCGGGGATATCGTCCAACTTGCGCGCAACAGCTTTACCGGGTCGTTTCTGCCGGAGGCGGCCGTGGCGCGGCATCTGGCGGCGATCGACGCTTATGTAGCTGTGGCATGAGACTGCTGTTCATCCTTGCGCTTGCGCTCGCCTTGTTTTCACCGGCGCAAGCGGCCGAGCCGAAGCGGCAGGTGATCATCGACGACGAGGGCTTCGCGCTCATGCATCTGATGCTGCTGGAAGACCCGCGCGTCGACGTGCTGGGGCTGACGACGGTTTCGGGCAATGTCTGGGCCAATCGCGCGACCGCTCTGGCGCTGCGCGGGCTGGAACGGACCGGCCACGAAAGCGTGCCGGTGGCCGAGGGGGCAACCTTTCCGCTGCTCAATTCCGAGGCGCGGACCGAGCGCTGGGAAGCGCTATACGGCAAGTTGGTGTGGAAGGGTGCGTTCATGAAGCAGTGGGCCGAACCCACCGCGCAGTCCGCGCCCGAACACCACGGACCGTTTGATCCGGTGGACCTGCCGGGTGGCAATCCGAAGCTGAAAAAGCTGCCCGAGGCGGCGGCGCTGTTCCTCATCCGCATGGTGCGTGCGCATCCGCATGCGGTGACGATCGTGGCCTGCGGGCCGCTCACCAATCTCGCGCTGGCGCAGCGGCTCGATCCGGAATTTGCCGGGCTGGTGAAAGAGTTGGTGGTGATGGGCGGCAGCCTCGCGCCGCATCAGGTGCTGGACAATCGTTCAGCGGCCGATTTCGCGCGCGAGTTCGTCAACACGCCGCGCCGCGAGTTCAATATCCGCTTCGATCCGGAGGCGGCGAGCATGGTGGCGCATGCGCCCTGGGCCAAAGTGACGATCATTCCGTCTGATCCCTCGACCGCGACGCAGCTCACCCCGGGGCTGATCGACCGGCTCGCGAAAGCCGCGCGCCCGCCCGTCGCGGCGATGATCCGCAAGATGGAGCCGGGCTTTCCGATGTGGGACGAGATTGCCGCCGCCGTGTGGCTCGATCCTGCGCTGGTCACGAAGTCCGAACACTTGTGGTTTGACTTCGATGTGCAGTTCGGCCCCGGCTATGGCGATATGCTCACCTGGCACGATGCCTACCGGCCGGGGCTGGATGAGGGCCAGGCTGATGTCGTGCTCGCGGTCGATGTGCCGCGCATGGAGGCGCTGATCGCGCGGTCGCTGGGCGAGCACTGACGCTTAGGCAGGCGTCTCCATACGGAGCGGGGCGGGGCCGCCCAGTGCGGGATCGGTGAACGATGCGCTGCCGTTTTCGGCATGCCCGGCCATGCGCCAGATCTGACCTTCGGCAGCAAGTTGCAGATCGTACCAGCCGTGGCTTTTGCCCAGATCGAGCGGCAGCGCGCGGGTTTCACCTGCCTTGAGCTGGATCACTTGCGGCGCAGCGCCATAAGACATGTCGGTCAGGGTGATCGCGCGCGGCGTGGCGGCGAGATTGGCCACGCGCAGCATGGGCCGGGCGAGCTTGGCGGTCTGCAAGCTGGCGGAAAACGCGGGCTGCGTCCCGGTCAGCCTGCGGTGGAAGCCATCGGGGCCGATGATGAACAGGTCGATCTTGGTGCCGGTCTCCGCAATCGGATGCACCAGTTCCGCCCCCGCGCCGACCGTATAGCGCGCGGGGCCCGCTTCCGGGTGCAGCACATCGTAGACGTGAAACACCGCGGCGCGCTCGCGTGAGCGGTTGGCGAAGGCCAGCCCGTCCGCGCGCAGCTGTGCATCGAGCGCGTAAGGCGTCGGGCGGCGGCGGCGCAGGCCCTTTTCCTGCACCGGCGCGGTGAGCGCAGCGGGAAGCGGCGGGGGCACTTCCTCCAGCTTCGCCGCGCGCGCGGAAAGCGGTGCGGTGGCCGGCAGCGCGGCCATAAAAGTCGCCGTATCGGGCGCGCTGAAATCGAAGCACGAGAGCAGATCGCCGCAGACCGCGCGCCGCCAGGCGCTGATGTTGGGCTCGTGCACGCCGAAGCGGGCTTCGAGGAAGCGGATCACACTGGTGTGGTCGAACACTTCAGAGGCGACATGGCCGCCCTTGCTCCACGGCGAGACGACATACATCGGCACGCGCATGCCAAGCCCGTAAGGCCGCCCGAGATAGGCGGCATCCGCCTCGTCCTGCGAATGGACGTGGTATTCATCGTCCGCCGGAATGGTGGTGCCGCCCAGTGTGTGGCCATCGGCGCGGGCTGGGGGCGCGGGCGGGGGGACGTGATCGAACAGGCCGTCGTTCTCGTCGAAATTGATCAGCAGCACCGTTTTCGCCCAGACATCGGGGTTGGCGGTGAGCGCATCGAGCACGCGCGCGGTGTAGTCCGCGCCCTGCAGCGGGGTCGAGGCACCGGGATGCTCGGACAGTGCGGCGGGGGCGACGATCCACGAGACTTGCGGCAGCGTGCCGCCGGTCACATCCTGCCGCAACTGATCGAGCGACCGGGTGGTGATCGTGCGCCCCGCCAGCTCTGCTTCCGCGCCGTCTTTCGCAGACTGGGCCGCGCGGTAGCGCTGGAAGCCGACCAGCGGGTTGTCGGAGAAATTGTCGGCCATGTCCTGATAGATCTGGAAGCCGATGCCCGCGGCCATCAGGCGTTCGGGGTACGTCGTCCAGTGGTAGCCGCCGTGCTTCAGCGGATCGGCGCCCAGCGTATCGTAGCCGTTGTCGATCGCGGGGCCGCCCGCTTTGGCCTGCGCATCATGCGTACCCGTCCAGATATAGAGCCGGTTGGGATTGGTGCAGAGGTGCATCGCGCAGTGGTAGGCGTCGCACAGCGTGAAGGCTTCGGCGAGTGCATACTGGAACGGCAGATCTTCGCGCGTGAAGTGCGCCATGGCGTGGTTGCGCTTGGCATGCGGCCACGCGCCCATGCGCCCGTTGTCCCAACCGGCCTGCCCCTCGACAAATCCATGCGGGGTGCCGGTTGGGCGGTAGAGCCGGAAATCAGCAGTGGTATCGAGCCGGAACGGCGCAATCAGCGCCGGATCGGCATGCGCGAACTCGTTGGGCTGGACGAACACGGTGCGGTCCGGCGCTTGGGGCAGCGGCGGGGCGGGGATGGCGAAGCGGTCGCCATAGCCGCGCACGCCGCGCATCGTGCCGAAGTAGTGATCGAACGCGCGGTTCTCCTGCGTGAGGATCACGACATGCGCCACGTCCTGCACGGTGCCGGTGCGGCGGTGCGCAGGGATTTCCAGCGCGCGGGCAATCGCCGGAGTGAACGCGGCGGCGGCCCCGGCGCTTGCCGTCATGGTGCGGATGAAGCTGCGGCGATCCTGCATGAAATCCATGTCTGTACCCGTGAGATAGTGCGGCCGGTGGCGGGAAACGTCATGCCTCCGTCGCATTGATGTGGCCTATACCAGTGATGTGGCGGATACGTGACGCGGCGGCCCATCTGGCCAGGGGAACGCTTGCCCTTTTGGGCATGGCGCTGCTTGCCGCGAGCGGGCCGCCGATGGGGGCGCAAGCGGGGTGCGATGCCGCCGATGCCATGTGCGCCCGCCGCTGGATGGATGCCAACCTGAGGCTCAACGATCTGCTCGTGGTGGGCACCCACAACAGCTACAAGCAGGCGATCCCCGATGCGGTCATGGCGCTGATCCGTGCAGCCCGGCCGCAGGATGCGGATGGCCTGGATTACCGCCACCGGCCCTTGTCCGAGCAGCTCGATGCAGGTGCGCGCCAGCTCGAAATCGACGTGTACCACGATCCGGCGGGCGGCCGGTTCCTGAACCCGGCGGCGTTCCGTGCGGCCGGCGTGGCGCTTGATCCGGCGCGGCGCGCGGCGCTGGCCGAGTCGGGGTTCAAGGTGATGCACATGCAGGATATTGATGTGCTCAGTTCCTGTGTGACCTTGCGCGAGTGCCTCGGGATCGTGCGCCGCTGGTCGCTGGCGCACCCCGATCATGTGCCGATTCTGCTGATGTTCAACACCAAGGTGGATGCGTCGGCATGGCCCGGTGGGACCGCCGCGCTGCCGTTCGATGCCGCCGCGTTCGATGCGCTGGACGCCGAAGTGCGCGCGGTGTTCCCGGCCGATGCGCTGATCACGCCCGATCTGGTGCAGGGCCGCTATCCCACCTTGCGCGAAGCGGTCACGCATGGCGGCTGGCCCACGCTGGGGCAAGCGCGCGGGAAGGTGCTGTTTGCGCTGGATGAGGGGCCGGAGACGGTCTCGATCTATCGCGGCCAGCGCAAGTCGCTGGAAGGGCGCGTTTTCTTCATCAACACGGATGAGGCCTCCCCGGCGGCGGCCTACCTCACGCTCAACGATCCGCTGGCCGATGGCGAGCGCATCCGCCAAGCTGTGGCGGCCGGGTTTATCGTGCGCACGCGCGCCGATTCGGGGACGCAGGAAGCGCGCAGCGGCGATCTGCGGCGGCGCGAGGCGGCGCTGGCTTCGGGCGCGCAGTTCGTTTCGAGCGACTATCTGTGGCCCGATGCGCGGCTTAACGCGACCTATCAGGTGCGCCTGCCTGCGGGCGGGGCGGCGGTGTGCAATCCGGTGCGGGCTGCGGGGCGGTGCTTTGGCCGCGCGGTTGAACTCGCGGGTCCGCCCGCGCAAGGCTATCTCACGCCCGAAACCACGCCGGACGGACTGCGCGTGCTGCCCCCGCCGCCTGCGCGGGGCGGGCCAGTGGCCGCCGCTGACCGCGCGGTGTTTGCCGCGACGCGGCGGTTGAAAGGCTCGGCGCGCTGGGCGGTGGCCAAGCAGGATGTCACGAGCGAGGCGTTCGAGCACTTTGCCTGCGCGTTGGGAGCCTCGCTGACCCCGCAAAGCGCGCCCGCGCTGGCGCGGATGCTCGATCTGGCGGGAACAGCGGGCGTGGTCGATCCGGTGAAGCAGTACTACCACGCCGCACGGCCTTATCTCGGCACGAAGGCCCCAATCTGCCAGGCGCGCACTGCCCATCTGGCCGCCAATGGCGATTATCCATCGGGCCATGCGGCGGGCGGCTGGATGGAAGCGCTGATCCTGGCCGAGCTTGCGCCAGACCGCGCCACCCAAATTCTCGCGCGCGGGCGGGCCTTTGGCGAGAGCCGCGTGGTCTGCGGGTCGCACAGCCTGAGCGCGGTGCAGGCAGGCTGGCTGGCAGGCGCGGCGACTACCGCCGCGCTGCACGGATCGGCGGCATTCCGCGCCGATCTGGAGGCCGCGCGGGCGGAACTGGCGCGGGTTCGGACCAGCGCTCCGGCACCCGATGCAGGCCAGTGCCGGGCCGAGGCGGCCGCACTTGCGAAGGCGCTGAACTAGGGTCAGGACCTATTAACCGCGCCTTCGAGGCGCTATCATGGCGAACATCTCGGGCGGAAATGCACGCCGGGAAGGCTGGTTGCCTTTCCAAGTGGATTTCTGTCTGGGATGGAAGCCATGACAGCGTCCCGCAGGGATTTACCTTGCGGTGGCCTTCGGCTGACCAAAATGGCCCATTGCTTCGTCAGGAAGCCTTGGGATATCGACATATCCCTGCGGCTTCCTTCCTCGCACTGAGCCATTTTGCCTCAAACCTCGAAGGCGCGGTTAATAGGTCCTGACCCTAAAGCGTCGCCGTGTCGATCACGAAGCGGTAGCGCACATTGCCCTTGAGCATCCGCGCATAGGCGTCCTCGATTCCGTCCATGCGAATCATCTCGATATCCGCCCCCACGTCGTGCTCGGCGCAGAAATCGAGCATCTCCTGCGTCTCGGCAATCCCGCCGATCATCGAGCCCGCCAGCGCGCGGCGGCGGCCCAGCATGGGGAAGATCGCGGGCGAGGGGTGCGACGTTTCGGGCGCGCCGACCATGACCATCGTGCCGTCGCGCTTCAATGCGCCAATGAACGGATCGAGATTGTGGCTGTGCGAGACGGTGTTGATGATGAGATCAAGGCTCTCGCCCGCCGCCTTCATCGCCGCCGTGTCGGTGGAGACGATCACGTCGTGCGCCCCCAGATCGAGGATCGCCTGCCGCTTTTCCGGGCTGGTGGTGAAGCCTGTGACATGCGCGCCGAGCGCCCGCGCCAGCTTGATTCCCATGTGCCCCAGCCCGCCGATGCCGACCACGCCGACGCGTTTGCCCGGCCCGGCCTGCCAGTGGCGCAGCGGCGACCAGGTGGTGATCCCCGCGCAAAGCAGCGGCGCGACGGCGGCCAGCTGGTCGCGCGGGTGGCGAATCGCCAGCACGAACGCCTGATCGACCACGATCTTTTCGGAATAGCCGCCCAGCGTATGGCCCGGCGCGTCTGCCGTCGGCGAATTGTAGGTGCCGACCAGTCCGTGGCTGCAGAACTGTTCGAGCCCTTCCTCGCAGGCCTCGCACGTCCGGCAGCTATCGACCATGCAGCCCACGCCGACCACATCGCCCGGTGCAAACCGCGTTACCGCGCTGCCCACCGCGCGCACCGTGCCGACGATCTCGTGCCCCGGTACGCAAGGCCAGCGTGTACCGCCCCATTCGCCGCGCACCGTGTGGAGGTCCGAATGGCAGACGCCGCAATAGGCGATGTCGATCGCCACGTCGTCCGGCCCCGCCGCGCGGCGTTCGATGCCCAGCGGTTCGAGCGGGCGGTCGGCGGCGTGCGCGCCATAGGCTTTGGTGGTCATGGTGGGATGCTTTCCGCGCTGGTGGCCAATATGCCGCAGCATCATGCCAGTCCGCGACGGGCCAGACAATCACCGCGCGCGCGGCATGGTCAAAAATGGCAGGAGTGGAGGGACTCGAACCCACGGCCCTCGGTTTTGGAGACCGATGCTCTACCAACTGAGCTACACTCCTGTGCCCAAGGACGTGGCCCTTAGTGGGTTGGCGCGGCCAGCGCAACCGCGCGAACGCAGATTTCGCGTCCCGGCGTGCTGTCACCCAATTTCGCAGCGTTCCGCCTTGACGCGGGCAGGGCTGCCGACCGAAGAATCGCGGCGATGGCTTCGCGCTCAGAGATCCCGATCATCCCGCCCGAGCTTCTGCTGCAGGCCTATCGCGCCGGCATCTTCCCGATGTCGGACAGCCGCGATGATCCCGAAGTCTATTGGGTCGAGCCCAAGATGCGCGCGATCCTGCCGCTGGACGGGTTCCACCTTTCGCGCAGCCTGGCGCGCACGCTGCGGCGCGGGCGCTTCCGCGTAAGCTGCAACACCGCGTTCGATGCGGTGATCGACGCCTGCGCCGCCCCGCGCGCCGAAGCCGAGGACAGCTGGATCAGCCAGCGCATCAGCGAGAGCTACCGCGCGCTCCACCGCCACGGCCACGCCCATTCGATCGAGGTGTGGCAGACCGCGCCCGAAAGTGGGCCCGATGGCCATGAGGCGCTGGTCGGCGGGCTTTACGGCGTGGGCTTTGGCCGGGTGTTCTGCGGCGAAAGCATGTTCAGCCGCGCCAGCGATGCTTCGAAAGTGGCGCTGGCCTGGCTGGTGGCGGCGCTGCGCCGGGCGGGGGCGGACTTGCTCGATTGCCAGTTCACCACGCCGCACCTCGCCTCGCTCGGCGCGGTCGAGATCCCGCAGACGCGCTACCTCGATCTGCTGAGCGCAGCGCTGCAGCCTTATGCGGGGGGCGGAGCCTCGTCCGGCGCAGCGGGGTCTGCAGGCGCAGTCGGCGCGGGCGGGGCCGGCTTGCCCGCAGGCTTTGCCGCGCTGCTGGATGACGCCGCGGCGGCCGGGCTATCCTCCTCGCCCGGGAACTTCATCGCGCAGTCCTTGACCCACACATCATAGACCGGGTGCTCGACCACATTGAGCGAAGGCGCGTTCTTGTAGAGCCAGCCCGAAAACACTTTGTGCCACGCCAGCTTTTCCTGCGTGGTCGCGCGCTCTTCGACGAACAGCTGGACGAACGCCCCGGTTTCCGGCGGGTTTTCCCACGGCGCGGTGCGCTCGCACGTCGCCAGCTTGATGATGGCATTGCCGATCCGGCGCGATTCGCCGCTGCGCAGCGTGATCAGTTGCGTGATGTTGTTGCGCTTGTTGAGGAAGCCGAGCGTCGCCACGCGGTCCTTGACCAGCGTGCCATAGGCGCTTTCGACCACGCTGCCGGAAGGCCCGGCGGCAGCGCTGCCCCCTTGCGTCGCCTCGCTCGGCGGGGGGGCTTCGGCGGCCTGCTTGCTGCCGCAGCCGCCCAGCATGAGCAGCAGAGCCGCGCCCGGCACCAGCCAGCCCGGCGTTCCCCAAACCAGCGAAATGGCGCGGCGCATCAGCCTTCGGGCGACCAGGCTTCGTAGTCCCCCGTCGCCGCCGCGCGCTTGCCGCCGCGTTCCAGCGCGCCTTGCGGGCGATAGGCGGCCGACGTGCCGGTGGCATTGGGCGTGAAATCGACCTCCCAGATCCGCGCGGGGGGCAGATTGCTTTCGGGCAGACCATCAAAGTTGCCGTGCAGCCAGCCGTGCCATTCGGCGGGCACGCGGCTGGCATCATTGGCACCGTTGTAGATCACCCAGCGGCGTTCCTGCCCGGCGAAGGGGTGCCCCTTGGGATAGGGCCGACGCGCGCGGAAATAGGTGTTGCCTTGCGCATCGTGGCCGACTTGCTCGCCGTTGCGTGCGCTGTCGAGCATGGTGCCGAAGGTGGCACCGTCCCACCAGGTGAAGATCTTGCCAAGGAAGCTCATAGCCCTCGCGCTTAGCCGCTGGAGGGCGGTTTCGGCAAGTGCGGATTGGCGAGGATCGGACCGGGATTCTTACCAGGCCACCTCATCACCGGCCTTGAGCCCGATGGCGGCAGCGCGCCCGCCATTAAGCTCCAGCACGGCGGCGGCATTCCCCTCCGAAGGCAGCGGGGTCATGTCATACGGCACGGCATTGGCGGCGATGTTGAGCACTTTGTGGTCCGCGCCGATGAAGATGATATCGAGCGGGATGACCGTGTTCTTCATCCAGAACGCGGTGCGCCGGGGCGGGTCCATCGGAAAGACCATGCCCTCGTCCGCGCCCATCGTGGCCCGGAACATCAGGCCGCGCTCCTGCTCGCTGAACGTCGCGGCCACTTCCACCTTGAGCAAGTGGACCCCGCTCGCCGTGGTGGCCGTCAGCGGAACGACCGTGAGGCCCGATATCGGATGCACCGCAAGCGCGGCGGGCGCGGAGGTGCTCGCCTGAGTCTGAGCCTGGGAGGCCTGACTCGGGGCCTGCGCGGTGGAGGAACCCGCAGCCAGCGGCGAGCAGCCAACCGCCGCGATCAACAACGCAAGGCTGGCGGCCCTGATGCCCATCGCCTTACTCCACATCGTCTTCGGCATGTTCATCGGCCCATCCTTCCAGATCGTCGAGGCTCTGCGCATCCATCACCCGGCGCGCGTGGTCAAGCCCATGCCCCGCGCGCAGGAACGCCGCCATGTGCTTTTGGCGTGTGGCAGGATCAAGACAGCGTGTCCCTGAATAAGGCCATAACCGCTTGCGCCGCGCGAAGGCCAGCACGGCATGCCGCCGCTCGGTCTCGCTGCCGCGCGCCGCCGCGCGCAAGGCCGGGGCGATCCCGGCGTGATCGAGCGCGGTGTCGATCCGCCGCGCACCATAGCCGCGCCGCCGCAGCCCCTCGCCCTGCGCCTGCGCATAGCCCGCATCGTTGACATAGCCGCGTTCGGCCAATCGGCTGACCACCCCCGGCACATCGGCGGGCATGTCGTCCGCCCAGCCGCGCTCGCGCAGCTTGCGTTTCAGATAATCGGCCAGCTTGCCCGTGCTCGTGGCAAAGCGCGCAACATAGGTCAGCGCAAGCGCTTCGAGCGCCGGGGTATCGAGCGGCACCGGCGCCGCGCGCTCCTGCCGTCTTCCGGCTCGACTGGACCCACGTCCGGAACTGGTAAACGCCATGCCACATTCGTGCCACAGTCCCGGTTAAATGGGAACCTCCCGCGCCTTCTGGCGGGGAAAACAGACCACCAACCCAGAACGACAATGGGGTAACGCATGACCGTCCTGGATGCCGCGCCAAAGCCTGATGCCGAACAGGCCGCGCTTGTTTCCACGCCCAACGATGATGGGCGCCCCCGGCGCTTTGCCGATTTCGCCACCTTCTGCGAAGCGCTGGACTTCGCCGCCGAAGGCCGCTGCGGGCTCAATTTCCATGACGCGCGCGGCCGCCTCGCCCGCGTCTATCCTTATGCCGAACTGCGCACCGACGCGCTCACCGCAGCGCGCCGCCTGATCGCGCGCGGCATCATGCCGGGGGACCGCATCGCGCTCATCGCCGAAACCGGCGCGGAGTTCGCCGCGCTGTTCTGCGGTGCGATGTATGCCGGGGCCTGGCCGGTGCCGCTGCCGCTGCCCACCAGCTTCGGCGGCAAGGAAAACTACATCGACCAGCTTTCCGTGCAGGTGACCAGCTCCGATCCGGTGATGCTGCTCTATCCCGCTGAGCTGGAAGGCATCTGTTCCGCCGCTGCCACCCGCTGCGGCTGCCCGGGCATGGCCTGGGACGCCTTTGCCGCGGCAATCCAGCCGTCTGATGCGCCGCTGCCCGTGCCCGATCCGGATGCGATTTCCTATCTTCAGTATTCCAGCGGCTCGACCCGCTTTCCCCACGGCGTCGCGGTCACCCACCGCGCGCTGCTCGCCAATCTCGCGGGCCACGCGCACGGCATGGAATTCCAGCCCGGCGACCGCGCCGTCAGCTGGCTGCCGTGGTATCACGACATGGGTCTGGTCGGCTGCTTCCTCTCGCCGATCGCCAATCAGGTCTCGGTCGATTACTTGCGCACCGAGGATTTCGCGCGCCGCCCGCTGGCGTGGCTCGATCTGATCAGCCGCAATCAGGGCACCTCGCTCTCCTATTCGCCCACCTTCGGCTACGATATCTGCGCGCGCCGCATCTCCAGCCAGACCGGCGTGGCCGAACGCTTCGACCTCTCGCGCTGGCGCATCGCGGGCAACGGCGCGGACATGATCCGCCCCGATGTGATGCAGAGCTTTGTCAACGCCTTTGCCCCCGCCGGGTTCAAGGCCAGCGCCTTCCTGCCCTCCTACGGCCTTGCCGAAGCCACGCTCTCGGTCACCATC
>CAIKKO010000176.1 GCA_903828025.1 uncultured Sphingomonadales bacterium | reverse complement strand
GCCCGCATCACCGTCGTCGCCACCGGCAGCCCGCGCCGCATCGACCAGACCGGCCAGCCGATCACTGTCCTCACCGCCGCCGATCTGAACCGCCTGCAAGGCCCGGACATCACCCGCGCGCTTGAGCAAGTGCCCGGCCTCGTGCTCAGCCGCAACGGCGGGCCCGGCGCGTTTACCGGCGTGCGCCTGCGCGGCGCGGACAGCGAGCAGGTGCTCGTCCTCATCGACGGCGTGCGGGTCGAAGACGTCTCCGCCCCCGGCGCAGGCTTCGATTTCGGCACGCTCACCACCGGCGGGATCGAGCGCCTCGACGTGCTGCGCGGCTCGAACTCGGTCGTCTGGGGCAGCGCCGCGCTCGGCGGCGTGATCGCGGTGCAGACGCGCGAATTGAACGGCCTCGAAGCCAGCGCCGAAGGCGGCAGCCGGGGCAGCTTTGCCGGGGACGCGACTGCAGGCCTCAAGCGCGACAAGTATGCCCTTTCGCTCACCGGCGGCTACTCCACCACCGACGGCGTCTCCGCTGCCGCCTCGGGCACCGAAGCAGACGGCGCGCGCCAATGGCACCTTGGCGGCAAGGCGCGGCTCGATCTCCTACCCGGCCTGTCGCTCGTCGGCACCGCGCGCTACGCCGATACCCGCACCGCAATCGACGGCTACCCCGCGCCCGCCTACACCTTCGCCGACACTCCCGAATACCAGATCACCCGCCAGGCCTCGGGCCGCGTCGGCCTGCGCTATCAGGGCGATTGGCTCACGCTGAACACCGGTTACGCGCTCGCCGACACCAAGCGGGATTACTACGATCCCACATTCGGAACCGCCCCCAGCTACGGCTATCGCGGCCGCAGCCAGCGCGCGGATTTCACCGGCCGCGCGCAATTGCCCGCCGATTTCGCGCTCGATTTCGGCGCGGACAGCGAATGGACGCGCTATTCGGGCACGTTCGATACCGAACGGCGTGCGCGCCAGACCAGCGGCCACGCCCTGCTTGGCTGGTATACCGACCGCATCTCGCTCGCCGCCGGGGTGCGCTATGACGACCACAGCCGCTTCGGCCACGCCACCACGCTCGGTGCGAACGGCAGCTTCAAGCTGACCGAGGCCCTCCGCCTGCGCGCCAGCTACGGCGAGGGGTTCAAGGCCCCCACGCTGTTCCAGCTCCTCAGCGATTACGGCAACACCGCGCTCCAGCCCGAGCGTACCCGCAGCTACGACGCGGGGCTCGACTACACCAGCGGCCCGATCCACGCCGCGCTGACCCTGTACCGGCGCGACAGCCGGGGGCTGATCGCCTATGTCTCGTGCTATCTTGAGTCCACCGGCATCTGCACCAATCGGCCCTACGGCACGTATGACAACCTCGGCAAGGCGCGCGCCGAAGGGGCTGAAGCCGAAGTGACCGTGCGCCCCTCCGCCGCGCTCACCTTGCGCAGCATCTACACGTACACCCGCAGTCGTGACCTGACCCCCAGCAGCGCCAATTTCGGCCACGATCTCGCCCGCCGCCCGCGCCATGCGCTCACGCTCAGCGGCGATTGGGAAACCCCGCTGGCGCACCTCGCGCTCGGCGCGGACTTGCGCCTCACCAGCCGCAGCTTCGACAACGCCGCCAACACCGCAAGGCTCCCCGGCGGCCCCACCGCGACCTTACGCGCCAGCCTGCCGCTGCACGAGCGGATCACGCTGTTTGGCCGGGTGGAAAACCTGTTCGACAGCCACATCCAGACCGCCGCCGGGTACGGCACCGTGGGCCGGGGCGTGTTCGCGGGCCTGAGGGTGCGGTATTGATGCAGAGCGGTGCAGCAAAGGCCCTCCCCATTTTCGCGCAGCGCAAATGGGGAGGGGGACCGCCGCCGCAGGCGGTGGTGGAGGGGGAAAGGGCGCAACCCCTCCGTCAGCCCTGCGGGCTGCCACCTCCCCATTTGCGCGTTGCGCGAAAACGGGGAGGGTCAGGCGGCGCCGGTCTGCGCGGTTCAGCCGTGCTCTTCGCCGCCGCCACGCTCGCCGCCTGCACATCGCCCGCCGACGCCCCCCGCACCCCAAAAATCGTTAGCCTCAACCCCTGCGCAGATGCGATCCTCGCCGAAGTGACCGGCCCCGGCCAGCTCCTCGCCATCTCGCATTACAGTGCCGATCCGCGCAGCCGCTCGATGGACGCGGCCAAAGCGCGCCAATACCCTGCCACGCGCGGGACGCTGGAGGCGATCATCGCGCTGCATCCGGACGTGGTGGTCGATGGCACGTTCGTCGCCCCCGCCACCGCTGCGGCTTACCGCCGCCTCGGCTTCGCGCTTGAAACGCTGCCCATCGCCGCGACGGTGGCGGACAGCCACGCCCAGATCCGCCGCCTTGCCCTGCTGGCCGGGCACGCCGATCGCGGCGAGGCCCTGATCCAGCGGATCAACGCCGCGCTCTTGCAGGCCGCGCCGCCGCAAAATTCGGCCCCGATCCCGGCGCTGGTGTGGGAGCCGGGCGGGATCGTGCCCGGCGACAGGACGCTGATCGCCGATCTCCTGCGCCGCACCGGCTTTGCCAATTTCAGCGCCGCGCGCGGGCTGGGACAGGCGGACTTGCTCCCGCTCGAACGCGTGCTGGCCGATCCGCCGCGCGTGATCCTTGCCGCCGGAGAGACCCGCGCCTTGACGCACCCCGCGCTCGCCCATCTGAGGGGCGTCGCCATGGCCCCCCTCGATCCCGCGCTGCTTTATTGCGGCGGCCCGACGATCATCCGCGCGGCAGCCCGCCTTGCCGAGGTGCGCCGCGCGCTTGGCTTGCCCACCCCCAGCCCCTCCCGCAAGCGGGAGGGGGGCAACCTGGCCCTTTCATCCCCCCTCGCGTTTGCGGGAGGGGCATCGCTTTCTGCTCCCCTCCCGCTTGCGGCCGGTGCATCATTTTCTGCTCCCCTCCCGCTTGCGGCCCGGGCATCATTTTCTGCTCCCCTCCCGCTTGCGGGAGGGGTCGGGGGTGGGCAAGCCGCCAGACACAACCCATGAAAACCCGCCCCGTCCCCCTTCTCCTCGGCCTGCTGGCCATCGCCATCCCGCTCTCGCTGCTGGCCGGGCAAGTGTGGATCGACCCGCTCGCGCCGCGCACCGTCAATGCGCTCCCCATCCTGTTCGAACTGCGCGCGCCCCGTGCGGCGCTGGCGCTGGTGATCGGGGCAGGGCTGGGGGCAGGGGGCGCGGCGATGCAGGGCTATTTGCGCAATCCGCTCGCCGATCCGGGCCTGTTCGGCATTGCGCCGATGGCCGCGCTGGGTGCAGTGCTGTCGTTCGCGACCGGCCTTTCCCTCGCGCTGCCCGTGTTCGCGCTGATGGGGGCCGCCGCCGCGATGGCGGGGCTTGGCCTCATCGCAGCGGGCGGCGAGGGGGGCCGCAGCACCACGCTGTTCACGCTCGCGGGCCTGATGCTTGCCAGCCTTGCGGGCGCGCTGACCAGCTTGATGATCAGCCTCGCGCCCAATCCGTTTGCGCTGTCCGAAATCGTGACCTGGCTGATGGGCAGCCTTGAAGACCGCAGCTGGGCCGATGTGGGGATCGCCGCGCCCCCCACCGCGCTCGGCCTGATCCTGCTCGCCCGCGCCGGCCCCGCGCTCGATGCGCTGACCTTGGGCGAGGATACCGCCCGCTCGCTTGGCTTCAGCCCGCGCCGCCTGCTCGGGCTGATGGTGCTCGGTGTCGGACTCGTCGTGGGGGCCGGGGTGGCGGTGGCGGGGATCATCGGGTTTGTCGGCCTGATGGTGCCGCATCTGGTGCGTCCGTTCACCGATCAGCGCCCCTCGGCGCTGGGCGGCGCGCTGCTGCTGCTCGTGGCGGACTGCCTGTGCCGCGTACTCCCGCTCAGCGGCGGCGAGCTGCGGCTCGGCATTGCGCTGAGCCTGATCGGCGCGCCGTTTTTCCTCCACCTCCTGCTGCGGCTGCGGAGGGCGCTGCCATGATGCACCATCCGGTTCTGGCGGCGGACAACCTCACCGTCCCCGGCCGCCTGCACGCGGTGAGCACTGCGCTCCACCCCGGCACGCTCACCGCGATCTGCGGGCCCAACGGCGCGGGCAAGACCACGCTGCTGCGCGCGCTGGCGGGCCTGCAGGACGGACCCGTCTCGCTTGGCGCAACACCGCTCAGCGCCTTGCCGCCCCGCCGCCGCGCGCAGATGCTGGGCTACTTGCCCCAGCACGGCGAGGCAGCGTGGAACCTCACCGCCGCCGCGCTGGTCCGGCTCGGCCGCCTGCCGCACCGCACCGCGCGCGCGGAGGACGAGGCCGCCTGCCATGCCGCGCTCGCCGCGCTCGATGCCGCGCATCTGGCCGATCGCCCGGTCCACACGCTCTCGGGCGGCGAGCGCGCGCGCGTCCTGCTGGCGCGCGTGCTGGCAGGCGAGCCGCAGTGGATTCTGGCGGACGAACCGCTCGCCAGCCTCGATCTCGCGCAGACCCGCGCGCTGCTGCTGCATCTTGGCGCGCTGGCCCGGCAGGGCGCGGGCGTCGTGGTTGTCGTCCACAGCCTTGCCCACGCGATGAACCATGCCGATCATGTGCTGGTGCTGCACGAGGGCCGCCTCGCCGCCTCGGGCCCACCCGATCACGCGCTCTCCGCCGAAGTGCTGGCGCGGGTCTGGGGGGTCAGCGGCGAATGGCTCGGCCCGCCCGGCGCGCGCGCGCTTTCGGTTTAGGGGAAGGGTGAGGACAACGGGAGCGGCGGCTGGCCGTCCCGCCGCGTTTCATTGAGCGCGGTCGCAAAGCTTTCGGCAAACTGCTCGGCGAAATGTTCGCGCTCGCCCGCCGCCATTTCCGGCCGGACCGCGCCAATACCGTCGGCGCGGCAAAACAGCCGGTCCGCCGGAGGTCTGCGATGATCATCCTGCCTGCTCATCCGCGCACCCTACACTCGCCGCCGCCGCTGCGTCTTGTACCTGCGCGACAAATGTCACCGGATCGGTGGAAAACGCAAGCGCCTCGCCCACGCTGTAGGCGCCGGATCGCTCCCGCATAACGGCTTCGCCTGCGGTGGAACCAAGAAACAAGGCTGTGCCATTGGCGGCTTTGTGCTTAACTTCGCCGGGTTTCGGATTCGCAATGCTCGTGTCCGCCCGATGGGGATCAGTCATCATGCAGATCAATCGCAAATTCTTCTTCGATCAAGTGCGCCAGCATCTGTTCGGCTCTGCGCTGGCCGCCCCGCAAGTTGCTGGGCTGACAGCCATTCTCGATATGTGGCAGGCAAACCATGGCGCGGATGATGAACGCTGGCTGGCCTACATGTTCGCCACCGCCTATCACGAGACGGACAAGAAAATGCAGCCGATCAAGGAATACGGCCCCACCTCGTATTTCGACAAGCGCTACGGCCCGCCCCCCGTCGGCCAGAACCCCGGCCTCGCCAAGACGCTGGGCAACACCCAGCAGGGCGACGGATCGCGCTATGCCGGGCGCGGCTTTGTCCAGCTGACGGGCCGCACCAACTACACCACCTGGGGCACGCGGCTCAGCCTCGATCTCGTCGGCAACCCCGATCTCGCGCTCGATCTCACGGCGGCCTTGCGCATTCTGGACTACGGCATGGTCCACGGCTCGTTCACCGGCAAGAAGCTCAGCCAGTACTTCAACCCCACCACCGAAGACTGGACCGGCGCCCGCCGCATCATCAACGGTCAGGACAAGGCCGAAATCATCGCCGGCTACGGCAAAGCCTTCTACGCCGCGATCAGCCACGTGCCTTGAAGGGGCGGGGGCAGAAGTAGCCTCCGGCGGGCAAGGGCCACCGCCCTTGCATCCCCAAATCCGGCCTTCTTCCGGGAGGGGCCGGGGCTGGCCCGTCACTTAAAGCCCTCTCCCCTTCAGGGGAGAGGGTTGGGATAGGGGGAGGCAAAGCGCTGTCGGAGGGGCAAAATCGCCCCCAAAAGCCATCAGCCCGCGTCCCACTCGCTCCGATCCAGCGCCTTCATCGCTTCGGTGATTGCCACCGTGTCCATGCTCACCCGCACCACCCGCGCCAGCAGTTCGATCATCCGCTCCTTGTAGTCGGCAAAGCGATAGGTGTTGAACTTCGCCGCGATGGTCGGGTCCTTGGGCTTCTTTTCCTTGTGCTGGTCCAGCACCCAGTCGATGGCGCTGCGGTTGCCGAGCCGATAAGTCCACGCCTGCGCCGGAATGCCGGTGATCTGCGTATCGGCATCCACCACCACGCAGCCCTTTTCGGGATGGCTCTTCAGCACCGGCTTGGGATGCGTCCCTTCGGCGCGCTTGCCCGGCGTCTCGATCCGCTCCACCGGCCACGGCTCCACCGCCTCATAGCCGATATGCATCGCCATCAGCGCCTCGCCCCACGCCGCCCACTGCGCGAAATCGGGATAGAACGGAATGCGCGGAAATTCCCGCTTCAGGTTCAGCGCATAAGTCTCGCGATAGACCGGATCGTGCAGCACCGCGTAGCAATAGGCAAAGATCGCATCCTTGCTGACCTTAAGCCCCTCCCCTTCAGGGGAGGGGCTTCTTGCCATAGCGCTCGACAAACTTGTTCAGCGCCCAGTCGGTGATGTTGTCGATCCGCTCGCCGGATTTGGTGTAGCGGCAGCGAGAGAAGGTCATTGTGCCGCCAGAGCCCGGGCTGACAAAATTTAGGTCTGGCGCCGCATCAATCGCCAACGCAAAATAGGGTTTTCCAGATGAGTCCCCCATAGTTGTAATTGCTCT
>CAIKKO010000175.1 GCA_903828025.1 uncultured Sphingomonadales bacterium | reverse complement strand
GGGAACGTTTGCGCCGAAGCGGGGCCAGCCACGAAGGCCAGCGCCGCGAGAACGAGGATAAGGAGGCGTTTCATCGGCGGGGCTCCGCAGCCCCGCTCAGTTCGCCGCCTTGCTGGGCGGGGCCGCCGGGCCGTCGAAGCTCACCGTAGGGGCGGTATCTGCGCCCGGGGTGGTCGCGGCGAACGGCACCATCGGCTTGGAACCGTAGATCACTTTGGCGCCGATGATCGCGGGGAAGGTGCGGATCGTGGTGTTATAGGCCTGCACCGCGTCGTTGTAATCGTGCCGGGCGACGGCGATGCGGTTCTCGGTGCCCTCAAGCTGGCTCTGCAGCGCGAGGAAGTTCTCGTTCGACTTGAGGTCGGGATAGGCCTCGGCCGAAGCCAGCAGGCGGCCAAGGCCCTGCGAGAGCTGGCCCTGCGCGGCCTGATATTGCGCGATCTTGGCGGGATCGGTCACGTCGGCGGCGGAGATCTGGATCGAGGTCGCCTTGGCGCGCGCTTCGGTCACTTTGACCAGCGTGTCCTGTTCCTGCTTGGCATAGCCCTTCACCGTGGCGACCAGATTGGGCACCAGATCGGCGCGGCGCTGGTATTGGTTCTGCACATCGGCCCACTTGGCCTTGGCGGCTTCCTCGGCAGTCGGGATCGAATTGACCCCGCAGCCAGCGAGGCCAGCGGCAGCAGCGGCAACGAACGCGCACCGGAGTCCGCTGCGGATCATTCCGGAGCGGATCATTCCCGAGCGGGCCATTCCGGAGCGAGTAAGGCGGGCAAGCATGGAAGCGGCCATGGACGTTGTGTTCCCTCAGCGGCCCGGCGCGATGTGCGCACGGCCTTCGTGATGGACTGAATGTAGCGGGTCCCAAGGTCCGTTCAAGGGCAAGCGGGCCCGGCCCCTTGTTGCAAAGCTTGGCCAATGGCAAGAGAAGGAGGGGGCGTACCACCATCCGGGAGAAGATCGATGGGAATGATGAGTGAATTCAGGGATTTCGTGGCGCGTGGCAATGTGCTGGATCTGGCTGTTGGTGTGATCATCGGCGCGGCATTCGGCAAGATTGTCACCTCGCTGACCGAGGACATCATCATGCCGGTGATCGGTTTCGCGACGGGTGGGGTAGATTTTACAAATAAGTTCATCGTGCTCGGGGCGATCCCCGATAGCTACAAGGGATCGCTCACCGATTATGCCGGGCTCAAGGCGGCAGGCGTGGCGATGCTGGGCTACGGCGCGTTCATCACCGCGATCATCAGCTTTCTGCTCATGGCCTTCGTGATCTTCCAGATCGTGCGCATGGCCAACAAGATGATGCCCGCCAAGCCAGCGGCGCCGGCCGCACCCGCCGGCCCGAGCGAGATCGACCTGCTCGCCGAAATCCGCGACGAACTGAAGAAGCGCGGCTGATCCATAGGGGGAGGGGCGAGCCTTGGTGCTCAGCCCCCTTCCATTCCGCTGCGGAAGGCCTATATCAATCCTCGCCGGTTTCGACCGGCTATGGCGATAAATTGTGGCGTGCAATAGGCGCAGCGGACCCGGGGGCGGTACCCGGCGGCTCCACCACCACCACCGGTAAGCGCTTTTCCAGCGTGGGCCGGGCCCTGTTGTCGCAGGGGTGATGTTGGGGCCGAACTAGGATCGACGTGTGTTGAAAGGCGCTGTTTTTGCCCGGGCTGAGTAACCCGTTAAAGGCTCAAAACCCACAAGTGCCAACGACAACGAAGCACTCGCTCTCGCGGCGTAATCTGACGGCCTCACGGCCTGATCTTACAAAGCTAAAGCGCGGTTGAACCCACCGGGCAACAGAAGGGAATTCAGCGGTTTGGAGGCGTACCGGGCAACAGAAACGCCTCCACCTTCTTAGCCCTCTCCCCTGAAGGGGAGAGAGCGTGCTGAAACCTTCTGAGATTTTACAATGAG
>CAIKKO010000174.1 GCA_903828025.1 uncultured Sphingomonadales bacterium | reverse complement strand
CCAAGGCTTCGAGGCAGCCGAAGAATTCTGCAGCGGCAGCCGGACTGGCGCTAACGTCCAAAATCGACTGATCAAGCAGCCAGATGACTTGCGCAAGTTCGAGCGCGGCGTGGGCATCGCGCACAGACCAGCGGCCAGTAGCATCGCTGCCACCGAATTGCGCGAATAGCTCAGCATTGAGGACCGCACGCGTAATAGCATCGGATCGGGCCAAACGGTCTGCGAGAGCTTGGGCTACCGAGAGAACAAGGGGTTGCCCGGCAAAGGGCAAGGAGAGAACGGGGAGAGTGGGCATGCGAAACCTCCTGACGAAACCTGCGTCGTGCAGGTCTCGAAAGGCTCCAGGCCCCCTCCCCTCTCTTGGCCGTCAGACCTCGAATGCCTGTCCTGCCACTAGCACATCGTTGAAGTCGGTTCCCTGCTGCGGCGGCCGATGCGTCAGGATGATGCGCCCCTCCCGCGTGTAGGCAGCTCGCGCGCGGGCTTCAGCCTGCATGCCTCCGGCATCGTGATCAATGAAGAGGTGGACTTCGGTCACGCTCTCTGGGATCGCGACCAGCCCGAAGCGCTCGGTGCCAAGCGTCGCCCAGCAAGGAATGCCAGACAGCTGTTTCGCAGACAGGGCCGTCTCGATCCCTTCCGCGAGGCCCAGCTTCCCGCCGCGCGGTCCATGCAGGCGCACGGCGCCCCGCCCTAACGAACCGAGCGCGCGCTTCGGGCCATCGAACATCGCTACTTTGCCGGTTTTGGCGTCGAGGAAGGTGCGGTGGAGCGCGAGGATGCCCAGGTCATTGCGGACGGCCGCGACCAGCGCTGGCAGGAATCGCACCGCGCCCTTGGGCCCCAGAGGTGTTCGCGCCAGGAAGCGCAGATCAGGCGAACCAGCCACAATTCCGCGCCGCGCCAGATAGCGTTCAGCGAGACTGCCCGTCAGACAGGCGGCCTCACGCCACAGCCGCTGAACATTCTCCGGGGGAGCTTCGTCTGATCGAACGGGACGGACCGGATCGGATCGTCCGTCGAACAAAGTCGCTGCCTTGACGCCCCGCTGCGCCAGCGCCGCCAGAACGGCCTCGTTCGCGCAGCCGGCAAAGCAATGAAACAGGATCGCCCGCGAGCCCAGCGTTACGCTTAGCGAAGGGGTGCGGTCTTCATGGGCAGGACAGCGGCACATACCGCGCGAACGCGACCAGGAGCCACCAAGGTCGGCGACAATCTGCCGGGCACGGATCTCAAGGCGATCGGTAGTGAGGGCATTCGACATCGGGCATCTCCATCGTGGATGCCACCGCCCGCGCAGCCTCCGCTCTGCGCCCATTCGAAATGCGCTTTCATGGTAACCGTCCGGTGAGCCGCGCTTGCTGCTGCCGTCCGGTGTGTCAGGACGTCCTATAGGTCGTGCAATAGGGCGCGCTTAGGACAGCCATGACACAGGTAACGGTGCTGACAGGTGTGCGACGCCGCCGGGATTGGACGGATCAGGATCGCCTGGCGATTTTGCGCGAGGCATTCTCGCCGGGCGCCTGTGTGGCGGATGTCGCGCGCCGTCATGATGTTTCCAGAGGCTTGATCTACTTGTGGCGCCGGGCTGCCTTGCAGCAGGTTCAGGAGGTATTCGTTCCAGCGGTGATCGAGGACGAGCCCGGGACCACCGCCAACGCGTCGGCACAAGAGCCGGAAGCCGCGATCGTGCTGGACTTCGCCGATGGCCGGCGATTGCGGATTTTCGCCTCGGCCTCGCCCGCGCTTGCGGTGGCCGCCTTG
>CAIKKO010000173.1 GCA_903828025.1 uncultured Sphingomonadales bacterium | reverse complement strand
GGTGGACGGGCGGGGGAGCGGGACGGCACAGGCTTCCGAACCGATAGGTTCGGCAAAAAACTCCCCCACCTTTTCAATCCGCGTGGCGCAGATAGGCGAGCGCCATCTTGGCGATCTCGTCCTTGATGAAGCCCCACAGGTACGGGTCGCTGGATTCGGGTGTCGAGCCGAGGCCGAATTGCCGCGCGATCGTGGCGAACACGATCTGGAACACGGCAAGCGCCTTGGCTTCGGCCTCGTCCGAGCGGATTTCGTCACGGAAGGTCAGGATCGCGGCAATCGACATTTCGGACGAGCGCCGCGCGGTTTCCTTGCCCGGTTCGGACACGGCCGGGTCCGCCTCTGCGCGCGCCATGATCGTGCGGAGCATCGGTGCATACTCCTCCAGAAACGCGCTGTAGCGGGCGATATAGAGCGGCAGGAATTCGCCAAGGGTCGTGGTTTCGGCCAGCACTTTGTCGATCAGCACGCGCTCTTTCGCCAGAATAGCGGTCAGTTCCTCGGCAATCACCGCATGCAGCAGCCGGTCCTTGCTTTCGAACCGCAAATAGATCGAGCCGATCGAAACCTGCCCGCGCTCGCTCACGTCCTGCAGCGTGAAGGCATCGCCCCCCGTCTCGATCATCAGCGCCTTGGTCGCCTCCAGCATGCGTTCGTAGGAGGCGAGGCTGCGCCCCTGACGCGGTTTGCGGCTGACTGCACTGCGCGCAAGGGCCTCGGTATGGCGGGTTTCGGTTGACATGGACACGCTACACCCTAGTAAAACAGGAACGTCAATTCTAATTTGATTCGTCTGATCCGTACCAATTGCGGGCAGGCACTCGTGGGGGAAGACAAGCTGATGCGGTTCTCGGTGTTCCTGAATGCGCGCACGATGCGCCCCGAAGACGACCGGCAGCTGATGAAAGACCTCGAAACGCATGCGCTGCGCGCGCGCGACCGGGGCTTTTCCGCGATCTTCCTGCCCGACCACCACTTCAACGGCTATATGCCGGTGGCGAGCGACAGCTTCCTGTTTGCGGCCTATCTCGCCGCCAAGATGCCCGAGATGCATTTCGGCTTTTCGGTCGTCTCGGTGCCGCTCCACCACCCGGTGCGGTTTGTCGAGCGGATCAACATTCTCGACCAGCTGACCGACGGCAAGCTGCTCGTCGGCATCGGCAGCGGCACCACGCCCGAGGAGATGATCGGCTTCGGCGTCACCTACAAGGACGCGGGTGCGATTGCGGACAAGAACCTCGCGCTCGCCGAAGCGCTCTGGGCCAAGACCATGGACAGCCCGGCGGTCGAGATTGCCAATGGCCCGCACCATGGCCGCGTCCTCCAGCGCATCGCGCCAGCCGCCTACACGCCCGGCCACGCGCGGCTGATGCCGGTGGCGATGAAGGAAACCAGCGCCCGCCGCGCTGCCGAGCACGGCTGGCCCGCGTTCATCCCCGCCTTCACCCCGCCGCACATCGGCGGCACCGAGCCCTTCGTGCATGTGAAGAAGTTCTTCGACATCTATCACGCGATGCTGACAGCGGCGGGCCATCCCGACGAAACCGTCGCCGCCGCGCTCGATTGGACCACGCACACCTACCAATGCGTCCACGTGGCCGAGAGCGACGAGCAAGCGCGCGAGGAGCTTGAAGTGATCCTGCGCGCCTATCAGGCGGCGGTCGAACGCGAAGCGGAATTCAACGCCCGCGCCGAGAGCAACTCGGAAAACAGGAAGACCGACCGCACCCCCAACGCGCTCAGCGAGGACTGGATCGGGACCTGGTGCCTCTATGGTTCGCCCGAAACCGTGATCGAGCATCTACGCCCCTATCAGGAGCTCGGCATCGGCAACGTGCTGTGCGGCACCACCACCGGCCCGCTGACCGAAGAGCGCCTGCGGCTCGGCAACCAGACGCTCGACCTGCTGGCGCAGCGCGTGATGCCGGCGCTGGCGGGGCCGGTGCTGGCAGGAACGGCGCTGAGAGATTGACGGCATGGATTGCAGTTGCATCCATCCGGTGGATGATAAACGATGAAAACATACTATTTCACTTAATGGACACGATCCGGCAGGAGAATCAACAGTGTGCATTCCGGATGTGCCGCGATCAGAATGCTGGCCCCGTTTGAGGGACCGGGGATAGCCGGCAGGGTTTGCGTCACAGACCGATTTTTGCATTTTAGTGTTTGTATTTGGTAATTTAGGTAATGCCCCCGGTCTCAAATGGGGTGCACTCAGGGAGGGATTATGCGAAACGTCATCCAAGGTACCAGCTTGCTCGCCGGCTGCGCGCTGATCGCGGTTGCGGCCCCGGCCTATGCGCAGGCTCAGGCGCAAGCAGCGCAGGCCGAAGCGCAAGCCGCGCCGACCGAAATCGTCGTGACCGCGCAGAACCGCAAGCAAAACGTCAACGACGTGCCCATCGTGATCAACGTAATCAACGGCGACGCGCTCAAGAAGGCCGGGTTCTCCGATCTCAACGACATCGACAAGATCGCCCCGGTGGTTCAGGTCAATCAGGATCAGGGCACGGTCAAGATCTCGGTCCGCGGCATCGGCACGACTTCGAACGACGAAGCGCAGGACACCTCGGTCGTCATCAACATTGACGGCGAATATATCAACCGCCCGAATATCATGGGCATGTCGCTGTTCGACATGGACCGCGTCGAAGTGCTGCGCGGGCCGCAGGGCACGCTCTATGGCCGCAACTCGACCGGCGGTGCGATCAACTTCATCACGCGCAAGCCGGGCAACGTGCTCGCGTTCGACGGCTCGGCCAGCTACGGCAACTACAATTCGGTTCGCGCCGATGGCGGCGTCGATGTTCCCTTGGGGGATAGCGCCGGGGTCCGCTTCTCGGGCTTCTACGAGGACCGTGATGGCTATGTGAAAAGCCCCGCGGGCGGCGGCTTCTTCGTCTTCCCGGCGCACAAGGCCTTCGCCTCGGACGACAACCACGCCTATGGCGGCCGCGTTTCGCTGCGGTTTGAGCCGACCCCCGCGCTGACGATCAATCTTGCGGGCGAATACGCCAACCGCAGCTTCACGCCGGGCTCCTATGCCTCGGCCGATCTCAACGCGCCGGGCAATGGCCCGACCGGCCCGGGCTGCAACGCCAGCGGCTTTACCCAGGTTGCGCCGAAATATCCGGTGACGCTGTGCGTGCCCTCGAACACCAGCTTCCTCAGCAAGATCGACCGCAGCAACTTTGCCGCGCCGTACTTTGGCCAGAGCCACATCGGCGAGGATACTTACGCCATTCGCGGCCGGATCGCCTACAAGTTCGGCCCCGAAGCAACGCTCAGCTACATCGGCGGCTACCGCAAGTTCAGCGGCGACCCCAGCACGCATCTGTCGCTGCCCGAAACCTATCAGAGCTTCAGCTTCGTGGATGAGGCCGATACCCAGAGCCACGAACTGCGCCTCAACGGCGTGATCAGCGGCGTGACCTATCAGATCGGCGGATTCTACTTCAAGGAGAAGCTCAACCGCGAAAACGGCTTCTTCGTCGCGCCGATCGGCATTCCCGCACCGCTTCCCGCCGGGTCGTACCTGACCTACTTCGGCCGCAAGGTTTCGAGCGAGAGCAAGTCGCTGTTCGGCCAGGTCGAAGTGCCGCTGGGCGAGAAGCTGACAGCGGTGGGCGGCCTGCGCTACACCGACAACAAGCGCTCGGCCGCGTATCTCAACGGTACGCCGTTTGGCGCGGGTCCGCCCGACGCCTTCCTCGTGCCCCCCGGCACGCCGACCACCGACTATCTGTTCAACTCGGGCCCCGGCCGCAAGAACATCCTCAAGCTGCCCTACCTGCAGAACATCCCGCTCGCGAGCTCGGAGAACAAGATCACCTGGCTCGCCGGGCTGAACTACAAGCCCAGCCGCGACACGCTGGTCTATGCCAAGGTTTCGACCGGCTTCAAGGGCGGCGGCTTCGATTCCATCGGCATCTACAAGCCGGAAACCAACACGGCGTATGAAGCGGGCTGGAAGCAGACGTTCGGCGATCACCGCCAGCACCAGTTCAATCTCGGCGCGTTCTACTACGATTACCGCGACTTGCAGGTCTCGGTCCTGCTCGACACGACCAAGGGCGGGCAGACTTTCAACGCCGGCAAGGCGACGATCTGGGGCATCGAGGCTTCGGCCAACCTCGCGCTCGACGAGCACACCCATTTCGATGCGTCGGTGAACTACCTCAACGCCAAGTACGATGAGCTGCTGGCGCAGTTCAACGTGTATCAGGCGCCGGGCGGCAGCTTCGACATCAACGGCGTGGGCGATCTCGATCCCACCACGCCGGGCGTCCAGCAGCCGAACTTCGCCGGCCATCGCCCGCCGTTCTCGCCGCGCTTCATCATCACGGCGGGGCTGGACCACACGTTCGAGCTTGGTGACACCGGAACGATCACCGCGCGGGTGGATTCGACCTTCAAGAGCTCGTATTTCCTCGATTTCTACAACTACCGCGACGGGACACAGGACGCCTTCACCCAGACCAACCTGAGCCTCGAATTTGCCCCGACGAGCAAGATGTTCACCATCTCGGCCTATGTGAAGAACCTCGAAAACAAGCGCCCGCTGACCTACGGCAGCTTCACCTCGGCCGGCGCGGACGACATCTACAACTGGCAGTTCGGCAGCCCGCGCCTTTACGGCGTGCGGCTCGGCGTGAAGTTCTAAGCCGCGCGGCCCATCGCCGCAGCAAAGCGTGCAACACGTCTGGCGCCCCGCAAACCCATCCGGTTTGCGGGGCGCTTTCTTTTTTGCGCATGGGCACCGAAAAAGGGCGCACGTTCGGCGCGTTCGAGGTTGCACTTGCGCGCAGGCTCCATTATAGAATCGCCATTCTAATAACAGCGCGAGCATGGCCTCGCGGGGGGAAACAGCGATGGCGATCAAACGCGGCGTAAGCCTGTACAGTTTTCAGAACGAAACCTTCCAGGGCAAGATGAGCCTGGAGGATTGCATCCGTACGTGCGCGGCCATGGGCGCGAACGGGATCGAAGTGATCGGCGAGCAGACCTTCTGGGGCTGGCCCGAAGTGGCCGTCGAAGACGCCGCCATTGCCAACTGGCACGCGTTGATCGGCAAGTACGATTGCGTGCCCGTCGCGCATGATTTCATGCTCGATTACAAGCGCTACAAGGGCCGCGAGATGCCGTTCGACGAGCAAGTCGCGAGCGTGCGCAACGACATTGATTTCGGCGCGCGGCTGGGCGTGAAATACTTGCGCGCGCTGGTTTCGATCGCGCCCGAAGTGCTGGTTGCCGCCGCGCCTTATGCCGAGGAAAAGGGCCTCAAGATCCTGATCGAAGTGCATTCCCCGCTGCATTTCGACCATCCGTGGGTCGTCCGCCATGCGGAATGCTTCGAAAAGTCCGGCTCGGACGCGCTGGGCTTCCTGCCCGATATGGGCATGTTCGTTCATGCGCTGCCGCCGGTGTGGAAGGAAAAGTTCCTTCGCATGGGCGTGCCCCGGCCCATCGCCGACTATATCGAGAAGGCTTATGCCGACCGCGTACTGTCGGAATATGTCATCCTCAATGTCCAGCAGATGGGCGGGGTCGGCCCCGCCATCGCGATGGCCGAAACGCTGCGCCACAACGCCGCGTTCGAGCCCAAGCGCATGCTCGATTACATGCCGCGCATCCACAATATCCACGGCAAGTTCTACGAGATGACCGAGGACTACATCGAACCCTCGATCCCCTATGACGAGATCGTGGCGGTGCTGAAGCAGGGCGGCTACGACGGCTACATTTGCTCGGAATACGAAGGCAACCGCTGGATCGAGGACGCGATGGAGCCCGACAGTGTCGAGCAGGTCCGCCGCCAGCAAGTCATGCTCGCCACGCTGTTGGGCGAGCCCGCTCCCCAGCTCCAGACTGCGGCCTGAGAGGACATAAAGCCATGATGGACAACAAGATGATCATCGAGGGCAGCCTCGAAAGCACCGACCTGGGCTTCTCGTTTCTGGGCCGCCTGCCCTACTATCGCGGGCTGGGCCTTTCGATGGTCGAGGATATCCAGATCACCGTGGACGGGGACATCGTGCCCCGCGAGGACGTGCGCTTCCACGTTCGCGGCAAGACCTACACGCTCGACGAGATGGAAACGGTCTACGATGATCGTTGGAACTTCGGCGAGAAGGCCAAGATCATCGCGATGAAGCCGGGCGGCCTCCCTGCCGGCGAGCACACGATCAGCTTCGCGGTGCGCACGCGCATTTCCTACCTGCCTTTCGTGCCGACCACCAAGGACACCAAGGTTCTGGCCCTCGCCGCCTGACATGCCGGAATTGACGCTCGATCAGGCCGCTTCGCTCACGGCGGGCGCGGCGATGTGGTCCTCGGTGGCGATCCCCGAGGCCGGCATCCCCGCGTTCACGATGAGCGACGGGCCGATGGGCATTGCCAGCGGCAAAGTCGATGAACGCGATGTGGCCCGGCTCTCCCCTTGCGCCACCGCGCTCGGGGCGAGCTGGGATAGCGATCTGACGCGGCGCATTGGCACACTGGTCGGGCAGGAAGCGGTGGGGCACGGCATCGACATGGTGCTCGCCCCCAACATCAACCTCGCGCGCAGCCCGCTCGCGGGGCGCGCGTTCGAGTATTTCTCGGAAGATCCGCTGCTCGCAGGGCTGCTCGGCGCGGCGTGGATCACCGGCCTGCAATCGACCGGCACCGGCTCTTGCGCCAAACATCTCGTGTGCAACGACAGCGAGACCGCGCGCGACAGCGTGAACGCGGTGGTCGATGAACGCACCTTGCGCGAGGTCTATCTGCTGCCGTTCGAATTCGCCGCCGCCGCCGGATGCGCGGGGCTGCTCGCCGCCTACAACCGGGTCAACGGCGACTACTGCGCCGAGCAGCACCATGTTCTGACCGAGGTGGTCAAGCAGGAATTGGGCTATACCGGCGCGATCCTGTCCGACTGGTTCGGCACTCACAGCACCGCGCCAACACTCAGCGCCGGGCTCGATATGGAAATGCCCGGCCCTGCCCGCTTCCTCGGCGCGAAAGCGGCGGCAGCGGTCGCGGCAGGCGATCTCGATCCAGCGCGCGTGCAGGACGCCGCCGTGCGCGTTGCGGCCACGGCGCGCCGCGTGACCGGCCCCAAATCGCAGCCGCTTGCGCCGGATGCCATTTCAGCGCTGCTGGTTGAAGCGGCTGCGGCGGGGTTCGTGCTGCTCAAGAACGAAGGCGCGCTCCTCCCGCTCGATCCCGCCAAAATCGCCACGCTCGCGGTGATCGGCCCCAATGCCGCCGCGCCGTGTTTTCAGGGCGGCACGTTCGCCAAGATCTCGGTCCGCCCCGATCTGCCCTCGCCGATCGAGGCGATCCGCGCGCGGTTTGGCGCGCACTGCACCGTGCTGTTCGAACCCGGCGTCGATCCCGCGCCGCGCCTGCCGTTCATGCCCGTGACCCCGGCGCTGGATATCGGCGATGGCTGCACACGCGGCATGACCATCGCATACTTCGCCAGCCCCGATTGCAGCGGAGAGCCCCTCACCCGCGAGACGCGCGATACCAATTCGCTCGTGTGGTTCGCCGGGATGCACGATCAGGCCCGCTTCGCCCACGGCGGCTCGATCCGCGCTGCCGGGCGCTTTGTGGCCGGGCGCGCGGGGGCCTATCGCTTCCACCTCGGCGCGACGGGCGTTTCGCGGCTGCTGGTGGACGGACGGCCGGTTGTGAGCACCTCCGAATGCCCGCCGGGCGATACCATGGGCGTGCTCAAGGCCGGGGACTCCGAAAGCGCCTCGGTCGATCTCGCCGAGGGCCAGACGGTCGATGTGGTCGCGGAATTCAGCTTCACCGGCGCGCGCGTCCACGGGTTGTGGTATGGCATCCGCGCGCCCGGCAGCGGCGAGGAACTGCTGGCGGCTGCGGTGGACGCCGCCCGCAAGGCCGACGCCGTGCTGCTGATCGTCGGCGAAACATCCGACAGCTCGGTCGAAAGCAAGGACCGGCCCGATACCCAGCTCGCGCGCAGCCAGCTTGAGCTGATCGCGCGCGTCACCGCCGCCAACCCGCGCTGCGCGGTCGTCACCAATGTCGGCCATGCCTATGACGCCGCGTGGGAAAGCGCCGCTGCCGCGCACCTTGCCACATGGTATCCGGGCGAAGGCTTTGCCGAGGCGCTGGCCGCCGTGCTCGCCGGAGATCGCGAGCCCGGCGGGCGCATGCCTGTCACCATCGCGCGCAGCGAGGCGGACTATCCCGGCTATGCGCTCCAGCCCGCAGCCGATGGCACGCTCGCCTACAGCGACGGCACGCGGATC
>CAIKKO010000172.1 GCA_903828025.1 uncultured Sphingomonadales bacterium | reverse complement strand
CATGGTGCAGAACCACATGCTCCAGCTCGTCGCGCTCACCGCGATGGAGCCGCCGCTCGAATTCGACGCCACCTCGATCCGCGACGAGAAGGTGAAAGTGCTGCGCGCGCTGCGGCCGGTGAAGGCCGAGGAAATGGTGCGCGGGCAATACCGCGCCGGGGCGGTCGGCGGCACGAGTGTCAGCGGCTATCTCGATGATCTGGGCGGCGCTTCCGATACCGAGACTTATGTCGCGATCAAGGCGCATGTCGACAACTGGCGCTGGCAGGGCGTGCCGTTCTACTTGCGCCACGGCAAGCGATTGGCGGAGCGGCGCAGCGAAATCGTCGTGCAGTTCAAATGCGTGCCGCACAACATTTTCTCCGAGCGCGGCGGCAAGCTCCACGCCAACCGGCTGGTCATCCGCCTGCAGCCGGAGGAGTACGTCCGCCTGCAAGTCATGGCCAAAGAGCCGGGGCTCGACCGGGGCGGGATCGTGCTGCGCGAGGTCAATCTCGATCTCTCGCTCACCACCGCGTTTGCCAAGGCCCGCCGCCGCATTGCCTACGAGCGTCTGCTGCTCGATCTGATCGAGGGCGAGCAGACCCTGTTCGTGCGCCGCGACGAGGTTGAGGCGCAGTGGACCTGGGTCGATGCCATCCGCAAGGTCTGGGCGGCGAGCAGCATGGACGTGCGGCCTTACGCGGCGGGCAGCTGGGGCCCCAATGCCGGGATTGCGCTGACCGAGCGCGACGGGAGAAGCTGGAATGACTGACGTCACATGGGCTGAGCCGGGCAACCTTGCCGCAGTCGCTGCACATATCGCCAGAGCCATGGCGCGGCCGGGGCCCAAGCGGTTTGCCTTCACGGGCGGGACGACCCCGCCAAAGGTGTTCGCGCTGCTTGCGGGAGACGATCTCGACTGGTCCGAGGTGACCATCGCCCTGACCGATGATCGCCGCGTGCCGGACGACCATCCCGCAAGCAACTTCGGCAAGCTCCACGCGGCGCTCGGCGCTTGCGGCGCGCGCTTCGAGCGGCTTGAGGAAGGCATGGAGGTCGCGCCGTTCGATCTCGTCTGGCTCGGCATGGGCGAAGACGGCCACATCGCCTCGCTGTTCCCGCACATGCATGCGCTGATCCGGCCCGGCAGCAGCGTGATCGCCACGACTCCGATCCCGCTGCCGCCCGAAGCGCCGTTTGACCGGCTCACGCTCAACAAGCGCGCGCTCAAGGCGACCTCCGAAATCATCCTCGTGATCACTGGCGCTTCCAAAAAGGCGCTGGTCGAGACGGTGCTGGCTGGTTCCGACGCCTATCCGGTCTCCGACATTCTGCGCGGGTATGGCCCGCCGGTCACGATTTACTGGAGCGAATGATGGCCCTTCACCCAACCGTCGCCAAAGTCACCGACCGTATCGTGGCACGCTCTGCCGCCTCGCGCGCGGCCTACCTCGATCTGATAACCCGCGCGCGCGATGCCGGAGTCAACCGCGATGTGCTTTCGTGCGGCAATCTGGCGCACGGGTTTGCCGCGGCAGGTGAGGACAAGGCCGCTTTGCGCGGGGGCCGCGCGCTCAATATCGGCGTGATCACCGCCTATAACGACATGCTCTCGGCGCATCAGCCCTATG
>CAIKKO010000171.1 GCA_903828025.1 uncultured Sphingomonadales bacterium | reverse complement strand
TTTTCTCGGCTCTGCACAAGACTTTGCGCAGGACAGGGCGGACGTTGCCGCGGCAGCGTGCGCAGATATTGATACGAAGGGTAACTAAGTTCGATGAGCGATGACAAGAAGCCGACGCTGGGCCGCAGGCCGCTTGGCCTGAAGACTTCGGTCGAGGCAGGTGAGGTCAAGCAGACCTTCAGCCACGGCCGCACCAACAAAGTCGTGGTCGAGGTTAAGCGGCGCAAGCTGATGCCGCGCGGGCCTGGTGAGGCCCCCGTCAGCGCGCCGGCAGAGACGCCGCCGGTCGCCGCTGCGCCTGCAGCGCCTACGCCGCAGGCTGTCCGAGCGCCAGCTCCGCCACCCCCACCGTCTGCCGTTTCGCGTGAGACGCGTCAGGAAATGCAGACCCGTCTTTTGCGCGAAGCCGAGGAAGCGCGCCTGCAGTCGGCCGAAGCTGCCAACCGCCGTGATCAGGAAGACCGCCTGCGCGCAGCTGAGGAAGCCCGCCGTGCTGCCGACGCCCGCAAAGCCGGTGACACCGCGCCGAGCGCGGCTGAGGCGCCTGTCGAAGTCCTGCCTCCCGTACCTGCAGTCGAACCGCCTGCTGTGGTCGAAGCGTCAATTGCTAGCGAAACCCCGAGCGATGCGGAGCCCGCCGCCGAAGAGCCCGCCGCCTCGACAGAGCAAGTTCAGACCGCGCCGCGTCGCTTTACCCCGGTTGCGCCGCTCAAACGCGCCGAACCTGCCGCCAAGAAGCCTGCGCAGATGCCGCGCGACAAGGGTGCGGGCGACCGCCGCCAAGCCGGCAAGCTTACCGTCAGCCGCGCACTCAACGAGGACGAGGGCGCGCGCGCCCGCAGCCTCGCCGCGCTCAAGCGCGCGCGGGAGAAAGAAAAACGTGCGCACTTCGCCGGGCAATCCCAGCCGCGCGAGAAGCAGGTCCGCGATGTCGTAGTGCCCGAAGGCATCACCGTGCAGGAACTCGCCAACCGCATGGCCGAAAAGGCTGCGGATCTTGTCAAGTCGCTGTTCAAGATGGGCATGATGGTCACCATCAACCAGACCATCGACCAGGACACGGCGGAGCTGCTGGTCGAAGAATTCGGCCACAATATCAAGCGCGTGTCTGATGCCGACGTCGATATCGACACTACGTCCGACGTCGATACCGACGAGACGCTGCAGCCGCGCCCGCCGGTCGTCACGATCATGGGCCACGTCGATCACGGCAAGACCAGCCTGCTCGACGCGCTGCGCGGCACCGATGTGGTGCGCGGCGAGGCGGGCGGCATCACGCAGCATATCGGCGCCTATCAGATCAAGACCAAGGGCGGCGATTTCATCACCTTCCTCGATACGCCGGGCCACGAAGCCTTCACCGAAATGCGTATGCGCGGTGCCAATGTGACCGATATCGTCATTCTGGTGGTGGCGGCGGATGACGGGCTGATGCCGCAGACGATCGAGGCGATCAACCATACCAAGGCGGCCGGTGTGCCGATGATCGTGGCGATCACCAAGGCCGACAAACACGAGGCGAACCCGCAGAAAATCCGCGAACGCTTGCTCGAGCACGAGATCGTGGTCGAGGAAATGTCGGGCGATGTGCAGGACGTGGAGGTTTCGGCCAAGACCGGGCAGGGCATGGACGAGCTGATCGAGAAGATCCTGCTTCAGGCCGAACTGCTCGAACTGGGCGCAAACCCCGACCGCGCGGCGGAAGCCACAGTGATCGAGGCCAAGCTCGACAAGGGCAAAGGCCCGCTCGCCACGGTGCTGGTCAATCGCGGTACGCTCAAGGTCGGCGACATTCTGGTCGTTGGCACCCAATCGGGCCGCGTGCGCGCAATGCTTGATGACAAGGGCCGCCAGATCAAGGAAGCGCCGCCTTCGCTGCCGGTCGAAGTGCTCGGCCTCGGCGGTGTGCCGATGGCAGGCGACACGCTGACCGTCGTGGAGAACGAGGCCCGCGCCCGCGAGGTTGCCGCCTATCGCCAGGAAATCGCCACCGCCAAGCGCACCGCGCAGGCGCCGACGAGCCTTGAGAACATGTTCTCGGCGCTCGCGGCCAAGCAGGCGGTGATCGAATATCCGATCGTGGTGAAAGCCGACGTGCAGGGTTCGACCGAAGCCATCGTCAATGCGCTCAACCGCATTTCGACCGACGAGATCAAGGTGCGCATCCTCAATTCGGGTGTCGGCGCGATCACCGAAAGCGACGTCACGCTGGCGCAGGCCAGCGGTGCGCCGATCATCGGATTCAACGTCCGTCCGAATGCCAAGGCGCGCGAGATGATCGAACGCTTCAAGGTGCGGATGAAGTATTTCGACGTGATCTATCAGCTGACGGACGACATCCGCCTCGAAATGGCGGGCGAGCTCGGGCCGGAGCGGATCGAAACCGTCGTCGGCCGGGCCGAGGTCAAGGAAGTGTTCCCCGCGGGCAAGAAGGACAAGGCAGCCGGCCTGCTGGTCGTCGAAGGCTTCATCCGCAAGGGCATCAACGCGCGTCTTACCCGCAACGATGTCATCGTTTCGCAGACCGTCATCCACTCGCTGCGCCGCTTCAAGGACGACGTGGCCGAAGTGCGCGGCGGGCTGGAATGCGGTGTGGTCTTGGCCGATACCAACGACGTCAAGCCGGGCGACCAGCTTGAAGTGTTCGAGGTCGAGGAACGCGTCCGCACGCTGTGATTTGGCGCACGCTGTGATTTGGTAGTTCCCCCTCCCGCTCACGGGAGGGGTTTGGGGTGGGCA
>CAIKKO010000170.1 GCA_903828025.1 uncultured Sphingomonadales bacterium | reverse complement strand
GGCGCTTCATCGGCGTGGTGTTCGACAACTTGCGCAACATCGTGTTCGAGCGAGTCGGGCAGGACGCGACCCGCGCGCTTGCGGAAAACGTGTTCGCCCGCCTCCACCGCCTGTCGATGCGCTTCCACCTCGCGCGCCGGACGGGCGAGGTCACCAAGGTCATCGAGCGCGGCACCAAGAGCATCGACACGATGCTCTATTTCATCCTGTTCAACATCGCCCCCACGATCCTGCAGCTGATCGTGGTCGCGATCATTTTCTACGTCACCTTCGGCTGGGGCCTGGTCGCGGCGACCGGCCTTGCGGTCGTCGCCTATATCTGGATCACCCGCGCGATCACCGAATGGCGCAGCCACTTGCGCGAACGGATGAACCGGCTCGACGGACAGGCGCTCAGCCGCGCGGTCGATTCGCTGCTCAACTATGAGACGGTGAAGTATTTCGGGGCCGAAGCGCGCGAGCAGGAGCGCTATGCGCAGGCCACCCGCGCTTATGCCGACGCCGCCGTGGCGAGCGAAAACAGCCTTGGCCTGCTGAATATCGCGCAGGCGCTGGTGGTCAATCTGCTGATGGCGGGCGCGCTGGCCTATACCGCGTGGGGCTGGTCAAAGGGCTGGTACACCGCAGGCCAGCTGGTCTTCGTGCAGACCTACCTCACCCAGCTGTTCCGCCCGCTCGACATGCTCGGTATGGTCTACCGCACGATCCGCCAGGGCCTGATCGACATGGCCGAGATGTTCCGCCTGATCGACACCGAAGTCGAAGTCGCGGATATCCCCGGCGCACCCGCACTGCTGATCGCGCGCCCCAGCGTGGTGTTCGACAATGTCTTGTTCGGCTACGACAAGGACCGCACGATCCTCCACGGCCTCTCGTTCGAGGTTGAGGCAGGCAGCCGCGTCGCCATCGTCGGTCCCTCCGGCGCGGGCAAATCGACCATCGCGCGCCTTCTGTTCCGGTTCTACGATCCGTGGTCGGGCCGCATCCTGATCGACGGGCAGGATATCGCCCGGGTGACGCAGACCTCCTTGCGCGCCGCGCTCGGCATCGTCCCGCAGGATTCGGTGCTGTTCAACGAAACCATCGGCTACAACATCGCCTATGGCCGCGAGGGCGCAACGGCAGAGGACGTCGCCAATGCGGTGCGCGGCGCGGCGATCACCGATCTGCTCTCGCGCCTGCCCAAGGGCCTCGAAACCGAAGTCGGCGAGCGCGGGCTCAAGCTGTCGGGCGGCGAAAAGCAGCGCGTCGCCATCGCGCGCACTTTGGTCAAAAACCCGCCGATCGTGCTGTTCGACGAAGCCACCAGCGCGCTCGACACCCGCACCGAGCAGGACATTCTCTCGACCATGCGGGGTGTCGCCGCGCAGCGCACCACCATCTCGATCGCGCACCGCCTTTCGACCATCGCCGATTCGGACCGCATCCTCGTGCTCGATCAGGGGCGGCTGGCCGAAAGCGGCGGCCACCTCGAACTGCTGAAGCGCGAGGGGCTCTATGCCGAAATGTGGAACCGGCAGGCCGCCGAGAGCGAGGATCTGAGCGAAGCGGCGGAGTAGCGCCTCAGCGCTTCACCACATCCGCTTTGTGCCACACCACGGCTTGCGCGGCCTTCATGCAGCCCGCTTCTTCGTCCCACGTGATCGCGGGCGAGCCATAGAGCCGCCAGCCCTGCTCCAGCGCTTCGGACACCCGCTCGCAAAAGGCGCGGTCGTCCGGGCCGGTGAGCAGGCGGTAGATCGGGCGGTCTTCGGGGGTGGTGTACATGCCTGACTTATAGGGCAAGGCCGCCGCGCTTGCATCACCATTCCTTGCAATTCCGGCGGCTTCGTTCACGCTAGTCGGAAAGGGGGCGCAACCATGGCCGATCAAGCACTACCTGCAAAACAGGGCGACCTCTTCGGCCAGCCGCGCGGACTGTGGGTGCTCGCCGGGACCGAGTTCTGGGACCGCATGTCGTTCCACGGCATGGTGGCAATGCTGGTGCTCTACATGACCGGCGATTTGCTGCTCCATCCCGAGCGCGTCGCCACGATCATCGGCTTTGCCGCCTTCCGGTCTACACTCGAAGGCATGGCCGGGCCGCTCAGCCCGCAGGCGCTCGCGCTCCAGACCTTCGGGCTCTACTATGCCTGCGTCAGCGGCCTGCCGCTGCTTGGCGGCTGGATCGGCGACCGTGTGACGGGCCGCAAGTTCGCCGTCAGCAGCGGTGCGGCAATGATGACGGCGGGCCATTTCGCGCTCGCGTTCGACCGCACGTTCCTGATCGCGCTGGTGCTGCTGATGTGCGGTGCGGGCCTGCTGCGCGGCAATCTCTCGGCGCAGATCAAGTCGCTCTATGCCGATGGCGACAGCCGCGAGGTCAACGCCTTCCAGTACTACTACATGGGCATCAATTTCGGCGCATTCTTTGCCCCCATTGTCAGCGGCGCGGTCGCGGCGGTCTGGGGCTGGCACGCCGGGTTCGCGGTCGCGGGCTTCGGCATGCTGATCGGGCTCATGGCCTACCTTGGCGGGCAGGCCTGGCTTCCTGCCGAGCAGCAGCAGCGGCACGCGGCAACCGGCGCGCGCGCGCCGCTGACCCCGATCGAGCGACAGCGCGTGTTCGGCCTGTTCCTCGTCTGGCCGCTGTCCGTCTGCTACTGGACCGCGCAGGCGCAGATCTGGAACGTCTACAACGTCTGGCTGCGCGACACGGTCGACCTGCAACTCGGCAGCTTCACCATCCCCGTGCCGTGGTTTCAGGCGCTCGACGGCCTTGCCCCCGGCCTGTTCATCCCGCTGGTGCTGTGGATCTGGGCGCAGCAGGCCAAGCGCGGGCAGGAACCGGACGTGTTCAGCAAGCTTGCCATCGGCTGCGTGATCTTCGGCCTCAGCGTAGGGCTGCTCGCTGCCGGGCCGCTGCTCGCAGGCGCACAAAGCCGCGCGCCCGTCACGCTGCCGCTGCTGTTCCACGTGACCTCGAACCTCGGCGCGATGTATTTTGCGCCGGTCATGCTGGGGCTCTATGGCACCCGCGCGCCGCAATCGCTGCGCGGCACATTGGTCGGGATCAACGCGATGGCGGTCTCGGCAGGCAGCTTGATCAGCGGCTGGATGGGCGGCCTTTACGAAAGCCTGACCCCGGCCCCGTTCTGGCTGCTCAACGCCGCGATCTGCACCGCCGCAGGGCTGGTGTTCTGGCTCGCTGCCCCGGTCCTGCGCCGCCTGCTTGCCCCGATACCAGAGGCGACCGCGCCGCCGATCATCGAAGGCGCCGTCCTGGCTTAGAGAATATACTTCGAGAGATCAGTGTTCCCCGCGAGGCCCGCCAGCTTGCCCGAAACATAGGCCGCGTCGATCCTCACCGTCTCGCCGGTGCGGTCCTCGGCATCGAAGCTGATTTCCTCGAGCAGCTTCTCCATCACCGTCTGCAGCCGCCGCGCGCCGATGTTTTCCAGCCGTTCGTTGACCTGACAGGCCACGCGCGCGATCTCGCGAATCGCGTCTTCCGAGAAATCGAGCGTCACCTGCTCGGTCCCCAGCAGCGCGCGGTACTGCTCGACCAGATTGGCGCGGGTGGATGAGAGGATGTGCACGAAATCGTCCTCACCCAGCGCTTGCAGCTCCACCCGGATCGGCAAGCGGCCTTGCAGTTCGGGCAGCATGTCGCTCGGCTTGGCGACATGGAACGCGCCCGAGGCGATGAACAGCACGTGGTCGGTCTTCATCGGCCCGTACTTGGTCGCGACGGTGGTGCCCTCGATCAGCGGCAGCAGATCGCGCTGCACGCCCTCGCGGGAAACCGAACCGCCGCGCACGTCGCTCACCGCGATCTTGTCGATCTCGTCGATGAACACGATGCCGTTGGTTTCGGCATTGAGCAGCGCGGCGCGGGCGACATCGTCCTGATCCATGCGCTTTTCGGCTTCTTCGTCGACCAGCTTGTCCCACGCATCCGCCACGCGCAGCTTGCGCCGCTTGAGCGGGCGCTGGCCCATCGCCTTGCTCATCATGTCCGAAAGATTGATCATGCCGACCCCGGCGCCCATGCCGGGGATCTCCATCGGCTTTGACGGCGCGTCTTCCAGTTCGATCTCGACTTCAACGTCGTCCATCGCGCCTTCGGAGAGGCGCTGGCGGAAGCTCTCGCGCGTGGCCTCGCTGGCCCCATCACCGACAAGCGCCTTGAGCAGCCGGTCCATCGCCGCTTTGCTCGCCGCCTCGCGCACCGCGCCGCGCCGCCGCTCTTTCTCGAGCCGCACCGCTTCCTCGACCAGATCGCGCGCGATCTGCTCCACATCGCGGCCGACATAGCCGACTTCGGTGAACTTGGTCGCCTCGATCTTCAGGAATGGCGCATTGGCCAGCCGCGCCAGTCGCCGCGCGATTTCGGTCTTTCCTACGCCGGTAGGTCCGACCATCAGGATGTTCTTCGGCAGAACCTC
>CAIKKO010000169.1 GCA_903828025.1 uncultured Sphingomonadales bacterium | reverse complement strand
CTGGTCATGGTGCTGGCCTTCCGCGTCAACGGATTGCGCAGCCAGGTGCACCGCACCGAGGAGCAGATCGTGGCCCTGCGCAAGGAGAAGCTCTACCTTGAGACCGAGGTGGAAACCCGCGCCAACCAGCAGCAACTGAAGCTGTGGAACGATGTCGAGTTTGGCTATGTCGCGCCCACCGCTAGCCAGTACCTTTCGAGCGAGCGCCAGCTGGCCGCGTTTTCCAAGCCTGACGAGCCCGATGCCCCCGCGCCGATCCGCGTGGCCAGCGCCGACAACGCCGTGGCGGCGGAAGCGGCGTTTCCCTCGATCGTTTCGCGGCTGACCGGCGAGCCGGATATCGCTGCGCCCGAGACTGGCGGGGTTGATCATACCGTTGCAAAGCGCGACGTGCCCGCCGAGGCGCTTGCGCCGCATCCCAGCACAGCCGCCGCCGATCATGACGCCGCCGCTGCCGGGCTGGGCGCGCGGCTGGCCACCGTCGGCCCGGTGAAGCAGGCTGCGACCAAATCCGGGTCTGGCAAGGGCAAGCTCGCCAAGGCCGGTTCTGCCAAACCGGTCAGCACCCACGGCCATGACGGCGCAGATGCCGCGCACCCCGGCAAGGCCAGCAAGCTTGCAGCCGCGCCCAAGGCCGCGAAAGCCGCCGCGCCGGGCAAGACGGCCAAGCCCGCAGTCAAGGCTCTCGGCAAGACCGCCAAAGGGGGCAAGACCGCCCCGTGAATGCGCTGACCGCCTCTGCTGCCATCGCCACCGGCCGGGTCCAGCTCGCCAATGTGCGCCAGCGCGCGCTGATCACCGCGCGGCTGCGCGCGCTGTGGGTCATGGTGGGCTTCGTGTTCATCACGCTGACCGCCTGCGTGCGCATCGGCCAGCTCGGCCTGTTCGAGCAGACCCCGGAGCGCACCTCGATGGCCGAAGCGCTGCTGCCTTCGCGCGGGGAAATCACCGATCGCAACGGCGTGGCACTGGCGCGCGCGTTTGCGTCTTATTCGCTGTGGTTCAATCCCAAGGCGCTGGGGACCAGCGGCGCGCCGCTGGTCAAGACGCCGCAGGAAGTCGCGCGCGCGCGCGTCGGGATTTTCCCCGATGCCGATCTGGCCGATCTCACCGCGCGGCTGGCCGCTGGAAAATCCTGCTACCTGCGCCGCCGGGTGCTGCCCGAAGAAGCCAACAAGGTGTTTGCGCTGGGCGAACCGGCGCTCGAATTCCCGCGTGAGGAGCAGCGCTTCTATCCGCAAGGCTCGCTCGCCGCGCACGTGCTCGGCTTTGTCGACGAGGCGGGCAAGGGTCATGTCGGGATGGAGCAAGTGCTGGAAGGGCGGCTGCTCGATCCGGCGTTCCGGGGCACGCCCACCGCGCTGTCGATCGACGCGCGGGCGCAAGGCGCGCTGGAGGATGAGCTGGGGCGCGGCATGCTGGAAACCAGCGCGCACGGTGCGGCGGGAGTGATCCTCGATGCCGACAGCGGCGAAGTCATCGCGCTCGCCTCGCTGCCCGCGTTCAACCCCAACCGGTCTGATCTGGCCTACAACGATCTGGTGTTCAACCGCGTCTCGAACCAAGTCTATGAACTCGGCTCCACGTTCAAGCCGATCACTGTCGCTTCGGCCATCGACGCCGGGGTCATCACCGATCTGGCGGTGCGGTATCCGGCGGTCCCGCTCCAGATCGGCAAGTTCACCATTCACGACAGCCACAATTTCGGCGCCTCGCTCAATGTGCCCGAAGCGCTGATCCATTCGTCCAACGTGGTTACGGCGCAAGTGGCCGACAAGCTTGGCGGGCCCGCGCTCAAGCACACGATGGAGCAGCTCGGCATGAACGAGCGGCCGACCATCGAACTGCCCGCGCGCGGTTTCCCGCTCTGGCCCCATGGCGGCGGCCAGAACGGCACTGGCGATTGGGCGCGGCTGACGACGATGACCGTCAGCTATGGCCACGGCATTGCGGTCACCCCGCTGCACCTCGCCTCGGCTTATGCGGCGCTGGTCAATGGCGGCCTGTGGCGGCCCGCGACGCTGTACAAAGTGGACCCTGCGCACCTCGCGCCCGGCCGCCGCGTGTTTCAAGCCTCGACCAGCGCGCGGCTGCGCCAGCTGCTGCGGATGATCGTGGTCGACGGCACGGGCCGCAAGGCCGATGCGGCAGGGTTTCGTGTGGGCGGCAAGACCGGGTCGGCGGAAAAGCCGGGCGGGGGCGGCTACCGCAAGACCTCGCTGATCGCGACATTCGCCGCCGCGTTCCCGATGGACAAGCCGCGCTATGTCGTGATCGTGATGCTCGATGAACCGCAGGCGACCGCGCAGACCGGCGGGCAGCGCACCGCCGCGTGGAATGCCGCGCCCATCGTCGGGCGGCTGGTGCCGCGCATCGGCCCGATGCTCGGCGTGGTGCCCGATGCGCACCATGATGTGGACATCTCCGACCTCAGCCCGCTGGTCGGCAGCGGAGAGGGGGAATGAACCTCGGCAAACTTACGGCAGCGGCGGGCATCCTGCTGCCTGATGGCAGCGAGGCGCTGGCCGAAGCACAGGTCACCGGCTTTGCCGTCGACCACCGCAAAGTCGCCCCCGGCACCGTGTTCGGCGCGTTTCCCGGCGCGCGTTTCAATGGTGAGGATTTCATCGCCGCTGCCGTCGCGGCGGGCGCAGTTGCCGTCGTCGCGCGGGGCGAGGCTACGGTCGCAGACGCGGTCCATATCGCGGATGCCGCGCCGCGCCGCACGTTCGCGCGTCTGGCCGCACCGTTCTATGCGCCGGTGCCGGAAACGCTGGTCGCGGTGACGGGCACCAACGGCAAGACCTCCTGCGTGGAGTTGACGCGCCAGTTGTGGCGCATGGCGGGCTTCAGCGCCGCTTCGATCGGCACGCTGGGCGTTACGACGGCGGACGAAAGCGTCTCCACCGGGCTGACCACGCCCGATATCGTCACGTTCCTCGCCAACCTCACGGGCCTCGCGCGTGAGGGGGTGAGCCATGTCGCGTATGAGGCATCCAGCCACG
>CAIKKO010000168.1 GCA_903828025.1 uncultured Sphingomonadales bacterium | reverse complement strand
TCTGCCCAAGGCGCACGACACATGGCGCGAGGCGCAGAAGGCGGCGTTCAAGGCGGGCGAGCCCGCGCCGCCATATCCCGATATCTCGGACGCCGAAATCCGCGAGACGATCGAGGCAAACCAGCTGCGCCTGATCAAGGAACGCGGCGCGGATATGACGATCTTTTCGCCCCGCGCCAGCACGATGGCCCCGCATGTGGGTGACCAATCGGTGGCGGTGCCATGGGCGCGGGCCTGCAACGATCTGATCGCGCGCGTCGTCGGGCTGTTTCCGGAGACGTTCGCGGGCGTATGCATGTTGCCGCAATCGCCCGAGGCCGACCTGACCAGCTCGATTGCCGAGCTGGAGCGCTGCGTGACCGAGCTGGGCTTTATCGGCTGCAATCTCAATCCCGATCCGGGCGGCGGGCATTTCAAGCATCCGCCGCTGACCGACCCGTACTGGTTCCCGTTCTACGAGAAGATGGTGGAACTGGACGTGCCCGCGATGATCCACGTTTCGGGATCGTGCAATCCGGCGATGCACGCGACAGGGGCCTATTACATCGCGGCGGATACCATCGCGTTCATGCAGCTGCTCGAAGGCGATCTGTTCGCCAAATTCCCGACGCTGCGCTTCATCATCCCGCACGGCGGCGGCGCGGTGCCCTATCACTGGGGGCGCTACCGCGGGCTGGCGGACATGCTCAAGAAGCCCGACCTTTCGGGCCACCTGATGAACAACGTGTTCTTCGATACCTGCGTCTATCACCAGCCGGGCGTGAACCTGCTGGCCGAAGTGATCGAGACCAAGAACATCCTGTTCGGCAGCGAAATGGTCGGCGCGGTGCGCGGGATTGATCCGACGACGGGTCAGTATTTCGATGACACCAAGCGCTATGTCGATGCGCTGCCGATCAGCGAGGAAGCGCGCCACGCGATTTTCGAGGGCAATGCCCGCCGCGTCTATCCGCGCCTCGATGCCAAGCTCAAGGAGATGGGCAAGTGAGTGAAACCGCGCCGAAGCCGACCGCCGATATCCATGCCTATCTGGCCGAGCTGGAGGATATCCCCGGCACGCGGGTCTATACCGCTGCGCGCGCGCGCAAGGGGTATCACATCAACCAGTTCGCGATGAGCCTGATGAAGGCGGAAAACCGCGACCGCTTCCGGGCGGACGAGCGCGCCTATCTGGACGAATGGGATATCAGCGAGGAGGGCAAGCTTGCCCTGCTGGCCCGCGATTACAACACGCTGCTCGATCTGGGCGGGAACGTCTATTTCCTCTCCAAGCTGTTTTCCGCCGATGGGCTGAGCTTTGCCGAGGCGGTCAGCACGATGACCGACATGACGTTCCCCGAATACCGGGACATGATGCTCGCCGGGGGGCGCTCTCCCATCGGCAATCGCTCGATCAAAGGGGGCTATTGAGATGGCGCGTTTGACTGCTGGCGTGGGGTCGAGCCACGTGCCGTTGCTGGGCGTGGCCGTGGATCAGGGGAAGAGCGGGGACGATTATTTCGGCCCGATCTTTGCCGGATACGAATGGACCCGCGCATGGGAGAAGGCCGAGAAGCCCGATGTGATCGTGCTGGTCTACAACGACCACGCGAGCGCGTTCGACATGAAGATCGTGCCGACGTTCGCAATCGGCTGCGGCGAGCACTACAAGCCGGCCGACGAGGGCTGGGGCCCGCGCAAGGTGCCCGATGTGGAAGGCCACGCCGACCTCGCGTGGCATATCGCGCAGAGCCTGATTCTCGATGATTTCGACATGACGATCATCAACGAGATGGACGTGGACCACGGGCTGACCGTGCCGCTGTCGATGATGTTCGGTACGCCCGACAAGTGGCCGTGCAAGGTGGTGCCGCTCGCGGTCAACGTGGTGACCTATCCGGTCCCCTCGGGCAACCGCTGCTGGGCGCTGGGCGAGGCGATTGCCCGCGCGGTGGCGAGCTTCCCAGAGGATCTCAACGTGCAGATCTGGGGTACCGGCGGTATGAGCCACCAGCTTCAGGGTCCGCGTGCCGGGCTGCTCAACCGCGAGTGGGACAACAAGTTCCTCGACCTGCTGGAAAGCGACAGCGACGACGTGCGGTGGATTCCGCATATCGAATACTTGCGCGAGACGGGCAGCGAGGGCATCGAGATGGTGATGTGGCTGATCATGCGCGGGGCGCTCGGCGACTCCGTCGAGACGCTGCACCGCTTCTACCACGTGCCCGCGAGCAACACGGCGGTCGGACACCTCGTCCTCCAGCCCACCTCCTGACGACGACCACACGAGAGACGGACACATGCGCATCGCCCTCGCTGGAGCCGGCGCCTTCGGCATCAAGCACCTCGACGGACTCACATCGATCGACGGCGTCACCGTGACCTCGG
>CAIKKO010000167.1 GCA_903828025.1 uncultured Sphingomonadales bacterium | reverse complement strand
GGTGAGCAGTTTCACCGTGTGGGTATATGCGATCATGTTGCCGATGATCAGATCACCGCGCCCGACATTGCCGATCTTGACCCGGCTGGTGACCGAGCCTGTGGCAAGCTCGCCGTCTCCGCCGAAATAGGCCCCGGCAGAGGCTGCGCCATAGGAGACGCGCGGCGTGATCAGCCAGTTCTTCTGCACCGGCACTTCGAGCCCGGCATTGACCGTGCCGAGCACGGCGGTCGCGCCAGCGGTCTCGCCCGAGACTTTGTCCGGTCCGGCATGCAGGATGTTGATCGGTACATCGACGAGGAAGCGCGCGCGGCTGCCTTCGAACACGCGGCGGGCGTGCTGGTAGTGGATATCATAGCGCTGGCCGCTCTGGCCGGTGACGCCCCAATACGTGAACGCGCCGCCGATCGTATCGGAATCGCCTTCCGGGCCTTTGCGATCATCGCCTTCCGGCTCGACCGTTTCCAGATCAAGATCGGTACGAACGGTCTGGAACTGGAGGCTGTTGGGGCTGCCGTATGTCGGCAGATAGGGTGCGGCGATGGCCGTGCCGGGCAGCAACGCCAGCAGCGTCGCAGAAACAACAGTGGCTTTCATGATCGTTACCTCCCCTTGCCGCGCCGTCTGGCGCGTGTCGTCCGTGGTCCCCGGATCATTGCACAACTTCATCCGCCGCAACATCGCGCACGACTCGCAGGCCGAGATCGTCGCGCCGCTTGGCGGCGGCCACGCTGAAGCGATTGGCCGCGCGCAGTTCGCCCGGCGTGCTCTGGAACGAGCCGCCGCGCGCGATCCGGGGGCGGCACACCGCATCGGCGCAGCCATCGGTCCATTCCCAGACGTTGCCGTTCATCTGGTAGAGCCCGAACGCATTGGGCGGATAGGCATTCACCGCCTCCGGATAACCGCGATAGGGCGCGGTGGCGGACCCGCGATAGCTGGCGGTCTGATCGTAGTTGGCATCGCTCGGCGTAATCTCGTCGCCCCATGGGAACGCGGTGGCAGCCCCGGCCCGGTCGGCATATTCCCACTCTTCCTCGGTCGGCAGGCGATAGGGCAGCCCCGACTGGACCGAGAGCCAAGCGACAAAGGCCTGCGCATCTTCGAAACTTACGCCGGTGGCGGGAATCAGCGGATTGGGATTCTCCTTCGACCAATCCGCGATGGGCCGGCAGGCCTTGTCGCGCACGCAGGCCGCCCATTCGCCCACAGTCACCTCATAAACGCCAATGGCAAAGGGCCGTGCGATCTTGACCGCATGGGGCATGGATTCATCCCGCGCGCGGCCGGGTTCTGCCGACGGTGAACCCAGTGTTGCCACGCCATCGGGCACCAGCCGCATGTAAGGGCAGTTGGCACAATCGTAGAACCGGTCCTGATTATTGGCATCGCAAGTGACGAAGCAGGGCGGCGCGCCTTGCAGGCCATAATCGAATGTGGGTTTCTGCAGCGTTTTGCCCGCTTTGAGCGCGCTCATCGCGGTGCGGTCCGACGTGCGCTTGAGCGCATCGGCGATGTTCTGCTGCGGGCGGCGGATCTCTTCGGCAAACACGCGCGAAAAGGTGCCGTCGTCGAATGCCACCTGATCGGGGCTGGTCGAAAAGGCGACGAGATAGCCCTGATCCGGCCGCACTGCGCCGCCCGCCGCATGCACCAGCCGCTTGAGCCCCTTGCTGCCGACCACGCCGTCGCTGGTGCCGACTTCATCGGCTTCGGCCACTGGCTTGGCGGCGGGCGGCGCTCGCAAGACATTGCGGCACATGTCGAGCACGATCAGCACATTCTTCGCGCCCGAGCCAAGCAAGGTGCGCGTGAGCATCGCGCGGGTGAGCGAGACCTGCTCCGGCGCAAGCTCCTGGCTGGCATCGACCGGGAGCAGCGCAAGATCACCGTAGCTCGACAGCGCCGCGCCATGGCCGGAAAAGTAGAGCACGCCGAAGGCATCGGGCCCCGCCGCTTTCAACTGGGCCTGGAAATCGGCGACTTTCGCCAACATCTGCGCCAGCGTCAAATCCCGGTTGACCTGCACCGCGCCTGCGCCGGAGGAATCGACGAAGCCGGTGGCCGCAAGCGCCGCGGCAATCCGTTCGCCATCGACACCGGTGGCTGCAAGCTTGTCAAACGCGGCATAGTTGCCGTTGGCGATAACCAGCGCGAGGCGCGGGCCCTTGGCGGCGGCATGGGCGGTCGTGGCAGGCAGGGCCATGCCCAGCAGAACGAAACAGGCGAAAGCCAGCGCGGCAAAAATCCGGGCGGGCACGCAGCTCATTTTGCCGGTACGCGGGGGCGGAACTCGATCTGCGTTACAGTCTGATCGAGCCCGTCAACGTGCTGCACGGCATCGTAGGTTTCGGCCACGGCGTAGTCGCTCGAGGCATCGCTGCTGAAAGCGCGGCGGAGGAAACCAAACAGGCCCCGGCCCTGCTCGCAATATTGCGCCGTGCGCACCGCGCCGCCCGAGGCCTTGATCCGCCCCAGCCATGGCACGAGCGCGGCGGGCGGCGATTTGTCAGCCGCATAGGGCTGCGCCAGATCGACCGTCACCGATCCGTGCTGCCCGGCCAGCTTGCGGCGCAGTGCGCGGTTGAAATCGCGCGCCGCATCGCCGCCTTGCTGCGCGGAAGCCTGCAACACGAGATCGGGGTGCGCGAAGGGGCGCGGGCAGGACTGCAGCGGCAGCGGGGCAACGACAGCCTGCGGAGCGCGCGGAGGGGTTGGCGGAACGACTGGTGCCGGTGCGGGAGTGGGCACGATCGCCGGAAGGCGCGCCGGTGCCGGAACTGGAGTGGGTGCCGGAACGAGATTGGGTGTTGGCGTCGCAATCGGCGAAGGTGCCACGGTTTCCAGCGGTTTCGGCTGCGCCCGCAGAATGATCACACCGCGCGAACGAACTTCACCCGTGGCAGGTGCGCCCGTCACCGGCCCCCCCGCGGCATCGGCGGGTGCCGGGCTTGCCGGAGCGGCAGTTGTTTGGGCCAGTACGGAGGTTGCACATAGACCGACCAAGGCAGATGGCAGAGCAAGGGACCACACCAAGCGCGTGGCGGATTGCACCTGCAGCCAGCATGCGTCTTTCACGTTGCCACTCCCCTGCACCACAAAAACAATTGAAGTCGCGGCCCTTTTGTTTATCCTTTAGGGGTATTTGCGAAACGGGTTAACAGCAACCGGTTTTTGGGAGAGCGGCCATGTCGCGCATCCGCTGTGGCCGAATTGTCGCGTGGTGCACCCTGCTTGTCGGCGTTCTGTTGCCCGGTTGCGCAGCGCAAGCCGAAACCCGCGCCTTGCTGGTGGGCGTCTGGCAGTTCCAGTCTGGCATCATTCCCGATCTCAAGGGCCCCGAGAACGACCTTGGCGCGATGGAAGCGCTGGTGCGCGGCGAAGGCGCGAAGGACGTGACCGTGCTGCGCAACGATCAGGTGAGCCGCACCACGGTCGAAACCGCGCTCCACGCGCTTGGGCTGCGCGCCAAGCCGGGCGACTGGATCGTGTTCTACTATTCCGGGCACGGCGCGCAGGCCGAGGCCGCTGTCAAGGGCACGGCTGACGGCGATCTCGATCAGTTCCTGCCGCTTGCGCAGTTCGATCCGGACAAACAGGATACCGAGCGCTTCATTGTCGACAAGGACTTCTACGCCTGGCTCTCGCGCTACATTCCGCGGAGCGTTCAGGTGCTGATGATCGCCGATGCCTGCCATTCGGGCACGCTCAACCGCTCGATCGACCGCCGCGCCTTCCACTTCACCCCGCGTCTGGCATTTCGCGGCGACTCGACCGAAATTGAGCTGATCGCCCGCCCTGCCCCCCGATTTCCGAGCGTGCTGGAGGGTGGCGAAGCCGCAGCGGCCCCTGCCCGGGACCGCGCCGATCTGCCCAACCTTGTCTATATGGCCGCCGCGCAAGACGACCAGCTGGCGCTCGAAGCCTCGCTGCCCGTGCAGGGCGCACCGTCGCGCGGGCTCCTGACGTATTCCTTCGAACAAGGGCTGACCACGCGCGGTGCCGATGGCAAGACGCTGGCAGCCGATCTCGATGGCGACGGCAAAGTCACGGTCGGCGAGATCGCCAGCTATGTCGATAGCCAGGTCCGCGCGCTGACCTCGGAGCGGCAGCAGCCGCGCACCTCCTTCACCGCCGGTGCCGATCGCATAGCGCTGTTTGCCGAGCTGCCGCCCTTGCCGCCCCCCGTAACCGCGCCCAAGTTGCCGGGGGTGTTTGCCGCTGACAAAGCCGGTACGGCCCTGCTGCAAGGGTCGGCCGTGCCTTGGAGGATCGCAGCCAGCGCAGCCGATGCCGATTTCCTGTGGGACACCGCGAAGCGCACCGTGCTGCACCGGTCGGGCGATATGGTCGCCGAAGGTGTGGCGACCAGCGCCGCGCTGCGCGGGGTGATCGAGAAGTGGAACGCGGTGGAAACGCTGCGGCCCTTGCTGAGCGAGGCCAAGGCCCGGCTCACGGTGGGTCCGGAGCAGCCCGGCGCGCGCTATCGCAAGGGGGCGACCGTTGCCCTGTCGCTGGAGCCGACCGCGCATACCGGAGTGGCGCCGCTGTTTGCCACGGTGTTTGATCTGGCTTCGGATGGCACGGTTCAGCTGCTCTATCCGGTCGAGGCGGTCGACGGCGAAGGCAAGCTCGATGGCAGCGCGCCGAAGCCGGTGCTGCAAAACCGTGTCGTTGCACCGTTCGGGGCAGACCATGTCGTCGCGGTGGTTTCCGAGGCGCGGCCTGATGCGCTGCGCACCATGCTGAACACGGTCAATGGCCAGCGCGCGGCTGCCTCGCTGGTCGAGCCGATCCGCGCGCTCCTTGCGGCCGGGCCGGGCCGCACCGGGCTCTCGATCGCGGAAATCTATACCGGCGAGTGATGCGTGAGCGCTGCGGCCACGCGCGTGCGCAAAACCGGCAGCACATCCGCCTCGAACCAGGGATTGCGCTGCATCCAGCCGGTGCTGCGCCAGCTGGGATGCGGCAGCGCCATCTGATCGGCTGGGCCAGACGCGCGGACGCGCTCAGTCAGCGTGACCTTCGGGCCCGGCGCATAGGCCGCCTGCGCATATTGCCCGACCAGCAGGGTGAGGCGCACCGCAGGGAGCTGCGCCCGGAGCGGCGCATGCCAGAGCGGCGCGCATTCGCGGCGCGGCGGGGCGTCACCGCCTGCCCCGGAGCCCTTGCCGGGCACTTTGCCGGGATAGCAAAACCCCATCGGCATAAGCGCGACCTTGTCCGGATCATAGAACGTGGCGCGGTCGAGCCCGGTCCATTCGCGCAGCCTGTCGCCGCTAGGATCATCCCAGGGAATGCCCGAGGCGTGGACTGCGGTGCCCGGTGCCTGCCCGATAATCAGGATCGCGGCCCGGGGGGCGGCCTGCACGATCGGCCGCGGCCCGAGCGGCAGGTGCGCCGCGCAGGCCGTGCAATCGCGTATCCGTTGCAGCAGCGCGGGGAGCGCATCGCCGGTCATTCAGGCAAACGCGCTGGCAAATTCGTCGATCGCCAGCTTGAGCCGGGGCGCGACGAAATCGAGGAAGGCCCGCAGCTTGAGCGGCTGGCTGCGCTGGCGGCGGTGGACCATGTGCACCGGCAGCGGCTCATACCCCAGATCGGCGAGCACCGGCACGAGCCGGCACGCGCCGACGCAGCTCGCCGCCTGATACGACATGACCCGCGCAATCCCGAGCCCTGCCGAAGCTGCCTCGACCACCGCATCGGCAGTGTTGACCGAAAAGCGCGGGCTGATCGTGACCGAGCGGGCCGCAGCCCCCGCGCCGATGCGCCACTGGCGGCGGGTTTGCAGACCTTCGAAGGCAATGCAATCGTGGTCCGCCAGATCGTCCGGCGCCATGGGCGCGCCCCGGCGCGCGATATAGTCGGGGCTGGCGCAGAGCACCCAATGGATATGCCCCACCAGCCGCGCGACCAGTTCGCTGTCGGGCAACTGGCCCACGCGGACCGCGACATCGACGTGGGCTTCGACAATATCGATGTTGGAGTCCGAGAGCACCAGCCGCACGGAGACATCGGGGTAGGCGGCAAGGAACGCGTGGACAATCGGCGCGACGTGCAGCTTGCCGAACATGATCGGCGCGGTGACCAGCAGTTCGCCGCGCGGTGCGCGGTACTCCCCGCTCGCCGCGCGTTCGGCATCGCCCAGATCCTCAAGCAGCCGCCGCGCCGCCACGACATAAGCCTCGCCCGCCTCGGTCAGCAGCAGCTTGCGGCTGGTGCGCACCACGAGCTGCGCGCCGAGATGCGCCTCGAGGTCTGACACGCGGCGGCTGATTGTGGGCAGCGGTGTGTTCAGCGTGCGCGAGGCGGCCGAGAGGCTGCCGCCGTCCACGGCTGCGAGAAGAGTCCGCATCGCTTCGAACCGGTCCATCAGGCATTCCGTTTTGTGGAAGGTTGCGTTGCCAAGTTAGCCGGTACTGCCGAAATGCGAAAGGACTTACTTGGGGGTCACCGGCCGATCCCGGCCTGCTCTCAAGGAAAGGTCTCCCCCGAAATGTCGCGCATCTCCACCCCTGCCACCATCGCCGATGCCCCCGAAGCGTCGCAGTCGCTGCTCGAAGCGGTGAACAAGGCGCTCGGCACCGTGCCCAACCTGCACCGCCTCGTCGCCACCAGCCCCGCCGCGCTCGAAGGCTATCTCGGCATGAACGGCGCGCTCGCCAAGGGCAAG
>CAIKKO010000166.1 GCA_903828025.1 uncultured Sphingomonadales bacterium | reverse complement strand
GCTTTCGATCGGCCGGGCTGCGGGTTTCCTTGCCGTGGCGACTGTTGCAGGCGCCGTGGCCCGTATTGCTTTCGGTGTCACCACGTCGCGCTTTGGCAAGCCTTATGGCCATCTCCGGCTGATCGGCCTTGTTTCCGGTCTGGCCTGGGCGCTGGTCCTGTGGCCCGAACCCACAAGTCTGCGGTTGACCTGCGGCGCGGCCTTGCTGGGGGCGACCGCGATGGGCTGGAACGGGATTCTTCTCGCGCAATTGGCGCACGAGGCGCCGCACGGAAAGACAGCGGATGCGGTGGGTGCGGGAACCGCTCTGGCTTATGGCGGCGTGCTCACTGCGCCGTTTATCTATGCAGCGGTCATGGCAGTGGCGCAGAGCAAGACCGCGGCGATCACCGCGCTGGTCGCGCTGTCGATTGCCGGGGGAATAGTGCTGCTCGGCCGCAGCTCAGCCCGCGCGTGAGGCCAGTCTGGCCAGCGCGTCTGCCTCGGTGATCACTTCGGCATATTTGGCCTGAAGATCGAACAGATTGGCCTCGTGCGGCGCAGGATGCCGGTCGGCGCAGGCATCGCGCACCACGAACGGCGCAAAGCCGGATTGCAGCGCATCAAGCGCCGTGGCGCGAACGCAGCCCGATGTCGAAAATCCGGTAACGAGCACCGTATCTACGCCCAGTGCGGTTAAGGTCGAGGCCAGCGAGGTGCCGAAAAACGCCGAGGCATATTGCTTGGTAACGACCAGTTCGCCCCCGCGCGGGGTTAAATCGGGATGAAACGCGCCCATCGGCGATCCGGGTGTGAAGACTTTGAGCGCAGGCACCTTGCGATAGAACAGCCCGCCATCAAGGCCGCCTGCCTGAAATACGACATTGGTGAATATGACCGGAATCCCGGTAACCCGCGCCGCGTTGAGCAGCCGCACATTGCTCGCCAGCGCGCCTTCGCAGGCGGCATAAAGCGGCGAGCCGGGATCGAGGTAGGCCATGACGACATCAACGATCACCAGCGCCGGGCTGGCCCCGAAGCGCAAGGTTCCGTCGAACGCGCCCACGTAGTTGGCGGTGACTTCCTCGAATGCCATCGTCAGATTACACCATCGCCACGCAGAGCGTCCAGATCAGCGGCGTCCAGGCCGAGCAGTTCGCCGTAAACTGCCGCATTGTGCTGCCCGACGACCGACGGCGCAGGCGAGCGGATGCTACTGGGTGTTTCCGACAGGCGCGGCACCACATTCTGCATGCGCAGCGAGCCAAAGCGCTCGGTTTCGACCGCGACAATCGCCTCACGCGCGGCAAAGTGCGGGTCCTCGAACATTTCTGGCGCGCGGTAGACACGGCCTGCGGGGATCGAATGCGCGATCATCAGCGCATCGACCTCGTCCACGGTCAGCGTTCTGGTCCAGTCGTTGATCAACGCGTCGAGCTCGATCTGATTGTGCCCCCGCGCGATATGCGTGGCGTAGCGCGCGTCTTCGGCCAGTTCCGGGCGGCCCATCGCAGCGCAGAGCCGCTTGAAGATCATGTCGTTGTTCGCGCCGATCATGAATTCCTGATCGCTGCACTGGTAGACGTTCGAAGGCGCGATGCCCGGCAGGAACGAGCCCGACCGTTCGCGGATGATCCCCATGTGGTCATATTCGGGGATCACGCTTTCCATCACCTGGAGCACGCTTTCATAGAGCGCCGCGTCGATCACCTGGCCGCGCCCGGTGCTGGTGCGCGCGTGCAGCGCCGCCAGTACGCCCATGCAGCCGTAGGTCGCGGTCAGCGAATCGCCGATCGAAATGCCCATCCGGCTGGGCGGACGATCCGGCTCGCCGACGATGTAGCGCCAGCCGCCCATCGCTTCGCCGATCCCGCCAAACCCGGCGCGGTCGGAATAAGGGCCGGTCTGGCCATAGCCCGACATGCGCGCGATAATCAGCCGCGGGTTGATCGCATGCAGAGCATCGGGGCCGAGACCCCATTTCTCAAGCGTGCCGGGCTTGAAGTTCTCGATCAGGATATCAGCCCCGGCAATAAGGCGCCGAACGAGATCCTGACCAGCGGGCACGCGCAAATTGGCCGAGACCGATTTCTTGTTGCGCGCGATGACCTCCCAGTTGACCTTGTCCTGGCCCTGGCCCCACACCCGCATCGGATCGCCCGCGCCCGGCGGCTCGACCTTGATGACCTCGGCTCCCATG
>CAIKKO010000165.1 GCA_903828025.1 uncultured Sphingomonadales bacterium | reverse complement strand
GGCCATCATTCGCCTCCGAGGTGCGAGGTGTCGCCCAGACGGGCAACGACCTTGGTCTTGATCGGCAGCTTCATCGCAGCGCGGCTGAACGCCTCGGCAGCGAGCGGACCCGCAACGCCATCGAGTTCGAACAGGATGCGGCCGGGCTTGACCCGTGCTGCCCAGTATTCAATCGCGCCCTTGCCCTTGCCCTGACGGACTTCGGCGGGCTTCTTGGTCACCGGCACATCGGGGAACACGCGGATCCACAGACGGCCCTGACGCTTGATGTGACGCGTAATCGCGCGGCGGGCCGCTTCGATTTGGCGCGCGGTCACGCGATCGGGTTCCATCGCCTTCAGGCCATACGACCCGAAGTTGAGGTCCGTACCGCCCTTGGCGTCGCCCTTGATCCGGCCCTTGAAGGCCTTGCGGAACTTGGTCTTTTTCGGTTGCAACATGGTGCTTACTCTACCTTAGCGAGCCGGACGGACGCCGGAGGTTTGAGCCTCCATCATCAGCCGGTCCTGCGCCATGGGATCGTGACCAAGGATTTCACCCTTGAAGATCCAGGTCTTGATGCCGATCACGCCATAGGCGGTGTGCGCCACGGCTTCAGCATAATCAATGTTCGCACGCAGCGTGTGGAGCGGCACGCGGCCTTCACGATACCATTCAACGCGCGCGATTTCCGCACCGCCGAGACGACCACCGCAGGTGATCTTGATGCCCTCGGCGCCAAGACGGAGCGCGGACTGCACGGCGCGCTTCATCGCACGGCGGAAAGCCACGCGGCGAACGAGCTGATCGGCAATGCCCTGCGCAACAAGCTTGGAGTCGATCTCGGGCTTGCGGATCTCGACGATGTTCAGCTTGACGTCGCTGGCGGTCATCTTGGCGAGCTGGCTACGCAGCTTTTCGATGTCTGCGCCCTTCTTGCCGATGATCACACCGGGGCGAGCAGCGTAGATCGAAACGCGGCACAACTTGGCCGGACGCTCGATCACGACCTTGGAAATCGCGGCCTGCGGCAGGTGCTCCATGATGAACTTGCGCATGGCAAGGTCTTCGCGGAGCAGGTTCTGGTAGCTGCGCCCTTCGGCGTACCACCGGCTGTCCCAGGTGCGGTTGATCTGCAGACGCAGACCGATCGGATTGCTCTTGTGACCCATGATCAGGCCTCCTCAGCAGTTTCGGCCAGCTCACGCACCACGATCCGCAGACGCGAAATGGGCTTGAGAATGCGGGTGGACTTGCCGCGACCACGGGTGTGGAAGCGCTTCATGGTAATCGACTTGCCGACCGAGGCTTCTGCCACGACGAGCGCATCGACATCCAGGTTGTGGTTGTTCTCCGCGTTGGCGATCGCAGAGGCGAGCACCTTGCGCGCATCGACCGCCATAGCCTTCTTCGAGAAGGAAAGAATGTTCATCGCTTCTTCAACGCGGCGACCGCGGATGAGCGCAGCAACAAGGCCGAGCTTTTGTGCTGAGCCGCGGATCTGCGTGCCCACCGACAAAGCTTCGTTGTCAGCCACGCGGCGCGGGGACTTTGCCTTACCCATCAGCGCTTGCCCTTCTTGTCCGCGGCATGGCCGGGGAAAGTGCGCGTCGGCGCAAACTCACCAAGCTTGTGACCGACCATCTCTTCGTTAACCGAAACAGGGATGAACTTGTGTCCGTTGTAGACGCTGAAGGTCAGACCAACAAACTGCGGCAGAATGGTCGACCGACGCGACCAGGTCTTGATCGGACCTGCGCGCGAACCAGCATCCTGGGCCACTTCGGCCTTCTTCAGGACGTGCAAGTCAACGAAGGGTC
>CAIKKO010000164.1 GCA_903828025.1 uncultured Sphingomonadales bacterium | reverse complement strand
TGGCCGATTTCGATGCATTGGTGGCGCGGGCGCACCAACTCGGACTGAAGGTCATCGTCGACCAGGTCTATGCGCATACCTCTGACCAGCACGCCTGGTTTGTCGAGAGCCGTTCGACCCGTACCAACACCCGCGCTGACTGGTACGTCTGGGCCGACCCCAAGCCCGACGGCACTCCGCCCAACAACTGGCAATCGGTGTTCGGCGGCCCGGCCTGGACCTGGGACGCGCGGCGCTGCCAGTATTATCTGCACAATTTCCTGAGCAGCCAGCCGCAGATCAACGCGCACAATCCGGCGGTGCAAGACGCGCTGCTTGGCGTGATGCAGTTCTGGCTGGACCGGGGCGTCGACGGGTTCCGCATCGATGCGCTCAATTTCCTGATGCACGACCCGGAGATGCGAGGCAATCCGCCCGCGCCGTATGACGGGCGGCGGCGGACGCGCCCGTTCGATTACCAGCTCAAGCTCTACAACCAGTCGCACCCCGATATCGTGCCGTTCATCGAACGGCTGCGCGCGCTGTGCGACCGCTATGGTGCGGTGTTCACGCTGGCCGAAGTGGGCGGCGATCTGGCCGAGACTGAAATGCAAGCCTACACCGCCGGCAATGATCGGCTCAACAGCGCCTACGGCTTCGATTTCCTCTATGCCGACCGCCTGACACCGGCCTTGGTCGCCGATACGCAGGCGAAGTGGCCGGATATGCCGGGCATTGGCTGGCCAAGCTGGGCCTTTGAAAACCACGATGCGCCGCGCGCGCTCTCGCGCTGGTGTGCGCCTGAGGAGGCTGAGGCCTTCGCCCGGATGAAGATCATGCTGCTCGCGGGCCTGCGCGGCAATATCATCCTCTATCAGGGCGAGGAACTGGGGTTGACGCAGGTCGCTATCCCGTTCGAGCAGATTCAGGACCCCGAGGCGATCGCCAACTGGCCGCTTACGCTGTCGCGCGACGGCGCGCGCACGCCCTTGCCGTGGCAGGTGCAGGGCGCGCAGGGCGGCTTTACCACCGGGCGGCCATGGCTGCCGCTGGGCGCAGAAAACCACGCCCGCGCGGTCGATCGGCAGGAAGCCGATCCGGCCTCGCTGCTCCGCTTCACCCGCGGCCTGCTCGCACTGCGCAAGGCCCATCCGGCGCTGCGGCAGGGAGATTTCACCGTGCTCCATGCCGGGCCGGATGTGCTCGTGTTCCGGCGCGAGGCGCACGGCTCCCGTGTGCTCGGCGTGTTCAACATGGGTTCCAGCGCTGCCGCGTGGCCCACAAGCGCGCCGCAGACCGGCAATGTGCTGGTCGCCGCAAACGGCGCCGCACCGGGCCAGTTGCCACCCTTTGCCGCCTTACTGATCGACGAAAGAGACTGACATGCGCGCCTTGAAGTCCCTTGTTCCCGCCTTTGCCCTTGCACTGGCGGCAGCAAGCCCTTTGCCTGCCTTCGGACAGACCGCGAACTCCACGGTAACTGCCGCATCGCCCGATGGCACGCTGGTGCTCACCGTCTCGACCGACAGCAGCAACCGCCCCATCTGGTCGCTCATCCGCAAGGGCAAGCTGCTGATCGGCGCGTCCAAGCTCGGTTTCACGCTGACCGACGGGCTGAACATGGTGCGCGGCTTCCGCATCACCGGCTCCGAAACCGCGAGCGCCGACCAGACCTGGGAACAGCCGTGGGGCGAGCGCCGCTTCGTGACCGACAAGCACAACGAAGTGCTCGTGTATTTCCAGCAGAACGCCGATTACGGCAATCGGCTGATGAACGTGCGCTTCCGTCTGTTCGATAACGGGTTCGGCTTGCGCTACGAATTGCCGCAGCAACCGAATCTCAAGACGATGAAAATCGCGGACGAGTGGACCGAGTTCGATGTGGCGCAGGCCGGCACCGCTTGGTGGATCACCGCAGGTGAATGGAACCGCTACGAGCAGGTTTACCAGAAGACACCGATCGACGCCGTTTCCACCGCGCACACCCCGATCACAATGCGTCTGGACGACGGCACGCACCTCGCGTTCCATGAGGCGGCGCTGGTCGATTATTCGGCGATGTGGTTCAAGCGCGCCGAAGGCCGCCAGTTCCGCTCGACCCTCGCGCCTTCCTCAAGCGGCGCGCGCGTGATCCGCGAGCTGCCGTTCAACACGCCGTGGCGCACGATCCGCATCGCCGACAGCGCAGCGGGGCTGGTCGAGAATGACCTCGAGCTCAATCTCAACGAACCTAACAAGCTGGGCGATGTCAGCTGGTTCAAGCCGATGAAGTATGTCGGCATCTGGTGGGGCATGATCCGCGGCGACTGGACCTGGGCCCAAGGTCCGCGCCACGGCGCGACGACCGCGCGCGCGAAGGAATACATTGATTTCGCCGCCAGGCATGGCTTCGGCGGTGTGCTCGTCGAAGGCTGGGACAAGGGCTGGAACGGCGATTGGTTCGGCCACGGGCAGGACTTCAGCTACACCGAAGCGGTGCCCGATTTCGACCTCAAGGCGGTCACCGCCTATGCCGCGAGCAAGCACGTCCAGCTCATCGGCCACAACGAAACCGGCGGCAATATCGCCAACTACGAAGCGCAGCTCGATGATGCGATGAAGCTCTACCAGTCGCTCGGCATGCATTCGGTCAAGACCGGCTATGTCGCCGATGCGGGCGGGATCATCGCTCCGGGCGACGCGCCGGGTGAGACGCGCATGGAGTTCCATGACGGCCAGCGGCAAGTCCAGCACCACCTCAAAGTCGTTGAAACCGCTGCGAAGTATCACGTGGCGATCGACGCGCACGAGCCGGTGAAGGACACCGGCCTGAGGCGCACTTACCCCAACTGGATCGACCGCGAGGGCGCGCGCGGCATGGAATACAACGCGTGGGGCCAGTTCGCCAACGGGCCGGACCACGAGCCGACGCTGGTCTATACCCGCATGCTCTCAGGCCCGATGGACTTCACTCCCGGCGTGCTCAGCCTTGAAGGCGCAAAGCACGCCCCGCTGGCCTCTACGCTGGCCAAGCAGCTCGGGCTCTACCTCGCGATCTATTCACCGATCCAGATGGCGGCGGATTTCATCGAGAACCTCGACGCACACCCCAAGGAGCTCGATTTCATCAGCAAAGTCCCGGCGGACTGGTCCGAAAGCCACCTGATTGCGGGCGAAGTGGGCGACTATGCGATCTTCGCGCGCAAGGACCGCAACAGCGCGGACTGGTACGTCGGCGGGGTCAATGGCGCTACGGCGCGCAATCTGACGCTCGCGATGGACTTTCTCGAACCGGGCAAGACCTACACCGCCACGATCTACAAGGACGGTGAAGGGGCAACCTACCTTACCGACGCGCGCCACCGCATCGCTTATGACACGCGCACTCTCAAGAAGGGTGACACGCTGCCGCTCTGGCTTGCCCCCGGCGGTGGTGCGGCGATCCGGCTCCATCCGGGGCGATAGGAGGCCCGGAGCGACGTGCCTCTTGTTCATTCCCGGTCGCATACTTATGCGTGCTGAAGCGCTGTCAAAACGGGTCTAGGGGACGGCTAAGCCCGCGCCTACGTGCCGGGACCACATCAGGAGTTCGCCGACCATGGCCGATACCAGCTGTTCCGCTCTGCTCCTGTTCGGCGCGACCGGCGATCTGGCCCGGCGCATGCTGCTGCCCTCGCTCTATGCGCTGCATGAGGACAAGCTGATCGATCCTGGCCTCCGCATCGTCGGCACCGCGCGCTCCGAGCACGACGACGCCGAGTTCCGCGAGATGGCCCGTGCCGCGCTCGAGGAATTCCTGCCCGCCGACCGCAAGGACGAGACGCAGCTGGCGAGCTTTCTTGAGCGGCTTGAATACCAGACACTCGATGCCTCGAAGCCGGAAGGCTTTGCCGGGCTGGCCGAAAAGCTGGGCGATACCTCGTGCGGCCTCTCGATCTTCCTTTCAACCGCGCCGGCGCTGTTCGAGCCCACGATCGAGGGGCTGCGCCTTGCTGGCCTTGCGCATGAAGGCGTGCGCATCGGCCTTGAAAAACCGCTCGGCAACGATCTGGCTTCGAGCCGCCGGATCAACGACGCGGTCGCCGCCGGTTTCTCGGAAAAGCAGATTTT
>CAIKKO010000163.1 GCA_903828025.1 uncultured Sphingomonadales bacterium | reverse complement strand
GGCCATAGAGCGTGCCCTGCGGCCCCTTGAGCACTTCGATCCCGTCACTGTCGAACACGTTGAACAGCTTGCCCGCGTTCGCGCCAAGGAACACATCGTCGACATAGACGCCGACCGCGCCAGTGGTGTTCGAATTGAAATCGCCGATGCCAACGCCGCGAATGAACAGCGAAGTGGTCGACGCCGCCGTGCCCGCCTGCATCGAAAGGCTGGGCACCAGCAGCATGAGATCGCGCGGATCGCGGATGCCGGTTTCGGCCAGCGCCTCCCCGCTGATCGCGCTGATTGCGATCGGCACGTCCTGCACATTCTGCGCGCGGCGCTGCGCGGTGACGACGATCTCGGCCACGCCATCACCTTTCGCCGCCGCTTCTTCCGCCAGCGCGGGCGCGGCCAGAGTGCCCATGCTGCCAGCCAGTAGAATGCCGACAATCCGCCGCTGCTTCGCTTCGAACATAGCCCGTTCCCCCTGCCAGGCGCCGCGCATGGCCGCATTGCGCCGATCTCCCCAATGGGCAAAGTTTCGCGCATTTGCGCAAACCGTCAAGGCTATAATGCGATAATTATCCGAATTTTCGCGCACCCCCGTTGAATCGGACAAAAATTTGGTTACGCTTGGGGCATGGTCACGATCATTCCCCGTCCCGCGCTGCCCGGCCCTGCCGATCCGATTCGCCGCCCGCGCCAGAAGCGCAGCCTGCAGCGGTTCGAGGCGATACTGGATTCGGCCGCGCGGCTTCTGGAAACGCTCGAACCCGAACAGATCAGCATCTATACGCTGGCCAAGGATGCCGGCCTCTCGCCGCCCTCAATCTACCATTTCTTTCCCGATGCCGGGCAGGTGTTTGTCGCGCTGGCGGAGCGGTATACCCGGGAATTCATCGCTTTGCTCGATGCGCCGCTCCCGCCGGGGATCGAGACCTGGCAGCAGCATATGGCATGGCGGTTCGGTATCGGTCGCGATCACTACAACGCCGAACCTGCCGCGCGCCGCCTGTTGCTCGGCTCGGGCCTTTCCGCCACGATCCGCGCGCGCGATCTGGAAAACGACCGGGTGATCGCCGAGCGCAGCGTCACCGAATTGTGCAGCCTGTTCGAGATGGCAGAGAGCCCCGAACTGGTCGAGCGCTTCACCGAACTGCTTGTGATCAACGATGCGATCTGGACGCTTTCGGTCCACCGCCACGGCACGATCACCGATGCCTATGAGGAGCAGGCCCGCCGCGCGCGAGAGGCCTATGCCCGCACCTTTCTGCCCGAATATCTTGGGCTGCGCATGCCCGCCGAACAAGCCGCTTGAGCCAAACAGGAGAGCCTGATGACCACCCCAATGACCGGCAACATGGCCGACCAAGCCCTGCGCGCCCGCGCCCTGAAAGTCGTGCCCGGCGGGATGTACGGCCACGAATCGACCGTGCTCCTGCCCGCCAGCTATCCGCAGTTCTTCAGCCGCGCCGAAGGGGCCTATATCTGGGACGTCGACGGCAACCGCTATCTCGATTTCATGTGCGCTTATGGCCCCAACCTGCTGGGCTATAACAACGCCCGCGTGAACGATGTGGCCGTGGCGCAGCTCGCGCTGGGCGATACGATGACCGGGCCTTCGGCGCATTTCGTCGATCTGGCCGAAGCGCTGGTCGGCATGGTCAGCCATGCGGACTGGGCAATGTTCTGCAAGAACGGCACCGATGCCACGACCATGGCAATGACCACCGCCCGCGCGCAGACCGGCAAGCGCCGCGTGCTCGTGGCCGAGGGTGCCTATCATGGTGCCGCACCGTGGTGCACGCCGATGCCAGGCGGGATTGTGCCCGAAGAGCGCGCGTTCATCAGCAAATACCAGTTCAACGATATCGCCAGCCTCGAAGCCGCCGTGGCTGCTGCGGGCGATGATCTTGCCGCGATTTTCGCCGCGCCGTTCAAGCACGATGCGTTTGTCGATCAGTTCCTGCCCGATCCCGCTTATGCCCGGCGCGTGCGCGAATTGTGCGACCAGACCGGCGCGATGCTGGTGGTCGATGATGTGCGAGCGGGCTTCCGCCTGATCCGCGATTGCAGCTGGGAACTGGTCGGCGTGCGCCCCGATCTGAGCTGCTGGGGCAAGTCCTTCGCCAACGGCCACCCGATTTCCGCGCTGCTCGGGTCGGATAGCTGCCGCGAAGGCGCGAGCCAGATTTACGCGACCGGATCGTTCTGGTTCGCGGCGGTGCCGATGGCCGCCGGGGTCGAAACGCTGAAGATCCTGCGTGAGAGCGACTATCTCGAACAGTCCGTCCGGCTCGGCTCCCAGTGGCGCGCAGGCCTCGATGCGCTGGCGGCCAAGCACGGCTTCGCGCTGCGCCAGACCGGGCCGGTGCAGATGCCGCAGATCCTGTTCGAGGACGATCCCGATTTCCGCGTCGGTTTCGCATGGGGTGAGGCGATGCTGCGGCGCGGCGTCTATGTGCATCCCTGGCACAACATGTTCTTCTGCGCCGCGATGACCGAGGCCGACATCGCCTTCGCGCTGGAAGCGGCGGACGACGCACTGGGAGCCTTGCGCGCGCAGCGTGCCACCCTCGAACCCCACCCTGTCGTGATGATGATGCTCGGCGCGCTGGCGGGGGAGCATTGATCCCCAGCCCCATCCCGCAAGGATAAGCTCCACACTGCAAAAGGGCGCACGCATGGCAATGCCGGAATTTTTCGAGACGAGCCCGTGGATCGCCGACGGCGTGGAGCGCCAGCCGCCGCTGGCTGGCGCGGTCAGAGCCGATGTGGTGATCGTGGGCGGCGGCTTCACCGGGCTCAGCACCGCGCTGTCGCTGCGCGAAGCCGGGGTCGATGTTGCGCTGATCGAACGCGACCATTGCGGCTACGGCGCCAGCGGGCGCAACGCCGGGCATCTCACGCCCACGATCGGCAAGGATTTCCCGACCCTCGTCAAATATGTCGGCAAGGACCGCGCAGCGGAATACGCCCGCTTCGCCGATCGCGCGGTCCACTATACCGAAGCCATGATCACCCGGCTCGGCGTCGATTGCGAATACCGGCCGACCGGCAACATCATCACCGGCCTCCACCCGCGCCATCGCAAGCCGCTCGCCGAGGGGGGCAGACCTCGCCGCCCGGCTGGGCGTCAGCGTCGCGTTTCTCGATGAAGCGGAAGTTCGCCGCCGCAATCTGCCATCGCACGTCCGCTTCGGCGTGATCGAGCAGTCTGGCGGGCACCTCCATCCGGGCAAATATGTCCTCGCGCTGCGCCAGGCCGCGCTCGATGCCGGGGTGCGGATCTTCGAGGATAGCGCCGTGACGGCCATCGAGGATGCGGCGTCCCCCATCGTGGTCCGCACCGCCACCGGCTCGGTCACCGCCGAAAAGCTCGTCGTGGCGACCAATGCCTATACCCCCGCCACGCTGGGCCGCATGCGCAGCAAGGTTTTCCCCGTGCGCGTGACCCTGTTTCGCACCGCGCCGCTCACCGCCGCGCAGTGGCAGCGCATCGGCTGGGACGGGCGCGAGGCGCTCTACACCGCGCATGAGGCGATGGAAAACTACCGCCCGCAAGCCGATGGCCGCATCTCCGGCGGCTCGAAGTGGGTGCAATATGGCTATGGCAGCACGCTCACCACCGGCCATTTGCCCGAAGTCTTCGCGCAGTGGCGCGCGCTGTTCGCGCAGCGCTTTCCCGAGTTGCCCGATGTCGGCATCGAATCGTTCTGGGGCGGCTGGATCGGGCTCACGCTCGATTTCCTGCCGCTCCACCAGGCCAACGCGCGCGGTACGGTGTTCCACGGCATCGGCTACAACGGCCACGGCATCGCGCAGGGCACCTATGCCGGACCGATGCTCGCCGATCAGGTGCTCGGCCGCCCCAACGCCGAAGTCGATCTGTTCCGCCGCCGCCTGTTCCCCTTGCCCCCCGAACCGCTGCGCTGGCTGGTGCTCAAGGGCATCACCGCCATGCTCGACCGGATCGACAACCGCGTCGATGCCGATCTTCAGAAAGGGTCGGCATGATGCGCGGAACAGCGCTTGTCACCGGCAGCGCCGGGGGGATCGGCACGGCCTTGTGCGAGGCGCTGCTCGCGCGCGGCCATGATCTGATCCTTACCGGATCGAACCCTGAAAAGCTCGCTGCGCAGGCGGCCGCGCTTGGCGGAAAAACGCGCATGATCGTAGCCGATCTGACTCTGGCCGAGGATTGCGAAAGGCTCTGCGCCGTCATCGCGGCGGAACCCCGGCTCACCCTGCTGGTCAACAATGCCGGGATCGTCGAGCCGGGCGCGGTGATCGACCTTCCGGCAGCGGTGCTCAACCGCCATATCGCGATCAATCTGGTTGCGCCGATGCTGCTGACCCAAGCGGCGGCGCGGGTCATGGTGCCCCAAGGGCACGGCACCATCCTTTCGATCCTGTCGATTGCCAGCCTGGTATCGCTGCCAGGCGGCGCGGCTTACAACGCCAGCAAGTTCGGGCTGCGCGGCTTCCTGATTGCCGCAAGCCAGGAACTGGCTCCCCATGGGATCAAAGTGTGCAGCGTGCTGCCGGGCGCAGTCGATACACCGATGCTGCGACATGAAGCGACTCACGGCGGTTCACCGCTGAACTTCCTGAACAAGGACGTGCTCAGCCCGGCGCAAGTTGTCGCTGCGGCGATGCGGGCGATCGATCGCGGAAAGCTGGAGACCATGCTGCCCACCGGAGACGCGATCACCGCCCGGATCTTGGGGGCGTTCCCGGCCTTGCAGCGGTATGTGCTGCCGAGCCTGATGAAGAGCGGTGAGCGCGGCCTTGAGCGGTTCCTCGCAGCACGCGGGCTTAAACGGGCGGCGATCACACCAACCTGAAAGGGCTTGGCAAATCGCGTCTGAGAGGTCTTATACCGCTGCACAGGACACACGCGCTGCGGCTGCGGGCGTCCGCGATCTGAGCGCACAAGAAAGGCCTGACATGAGCGATGCGATCTATCCGGTGCCAGCGGAGTGGGCTGAAAATGCCCTGATCGACACCGCCCGCTATCAGGAAATGTACGCTCGCTCGATCGCCGAGCCCGATGCCTTCTGGCGCGAGGAAGCGCAGCGGATCGACTGGATCCGGCCCTTCACCACGGTCAAGAACACCAGCTTCCACGAGGCCGATTTCGGCATCCAATGGTTCGAGGACGGCACGCTCAACCTCGCCGCCAATTGCCTCGACCGGCACCTCGCGGAGCGCGGCGAGCAGATCGCGATTCTGTGGGAACCCGACTCGCCCGATGAGGCCGACCGCCGCATCACCTACCGCGAGTTGCACGAGCAGGTCTGCCGCTTCGCCAACCTGCTGAGGTCGCGCGGTGTCACGCGCGGCGAGCGGGTCACGATCTACTTGCCGATGGTGCCCGAAGCCGCCGTCGCCATGCTCGCCTGCGCGCGGATTGGCGCGATCCACTCGATCGTGTTCGCCGGCTTCTCGCCCGATGCGCTCGCCGGCCGCATCACCGATTGCGACAGCCGCGTGATCATCACCGCCGACGAGGGCCTGCGCGGCGGGCGCAAGGTGCCGCTCAAAGCCAATGTCGACGAGGCGCTGACCCAGGGCCCCGGTGTCGATACCGTGATCGTGCTCCAGCGTACCGGAGCGGACGTGCCGCACGTGGCGGGCCGCGATGTGGACTGGGCCGCGGGCGTTGCCGCGCAACCGGCAGACT
>CAIKKO010000162.1 GCA_903828025.1 uncultured Sphingomonadales bacterium | reverse complement strand
GAGGCCGATGTGCTGTGCGAGAATTTCCAGCCGGGCACGCTCGAGCGCTGGGGGCTCGGGCCCGATGTGCTCCATGCGCTCAACCCGCAGCTGATCATTGCGCGCGTCTCGGCTTATGGGCAGACCGGGCCTTATCGCGATCGCCCTGGTTTCGGGCGCATCGCCAACGCCTTCAGCGGCATTTCCTATCTCTGCGGCGATCCCGCACTGCCGCCCGCCTCGCCCGGCACGGCCACACTTTCGGACTACGTTTCGGGCGTTTACGCCGCGCTTGGCGTGCTGACCGCGCTGCATGCGCGCACGCGCACCGGGCGGGGGCAAGTGGTCGATGTCGGACTGTATGAAGGCACGTTCCGCTTGCTCGACGAGTTGGCCCCGGCGTTTGCCCGCGGCGGCTTCGTGCGCGAGCGCATGGGTGCGGGCACGGTCAACGCCGTGCCGCACAGCCATTATCCCACCAGCGACGGTCTGTGGGTGGCGATCGCCTGCACCAACGACAAGATTTTCGCGCGGCTGACCGCGGTCATGGGGCGCATGGATGTGACGGGGGAGGGCATCTACGGCACCATCACCAAGCGCGAGGCGCGGCGCGCCGAAGTCGATGCGTTCGTGACCCACTGGACCAGCGCGATGACCCGTGACGAAGTTCTGGCCGCGTGCGAGGAGGGACAGGTGCCGTGCGGCCCGGTCTATTCGGTCGCGGAGATCTTCGCCGATCCGCAATATGCGGCGCGCGGCAATCTGGTCGAGATCACCGATCCGCGCGTCGGCGACCTGACCCTGCCCAATGTCTGCCCGCGCCTTTCCGAAACGCCCGGCAAGCTGCGCTGGGCCGGTCGCGCGCTCGGGGCTGACAATGCCGAAGTGCGCAAGGATTGGTTGGGCGAGGGCTAAAACACTGTCTCACCAATCTGGATCACCGTGAACCAGATGGGTGGGGCAGTGTTCTCAGCCTGCCTCGCCTCAATCCCGCTGCGCCAGCGCCAGCACGGCTCTCGCTTTTTCGACAATCGGATAGTCGATGAAATAGCCATCGACTTGAATCGATGCCGATCCGCCTTCTTCGGCAGCATCGAACGCGGCGATGATTTTCGCGGCGCGGCTGACTTCCTTTTCGGAGGGCATGAAGCCGATGTTGGTCTGCTCGACCTGCTGGGGATGTATGAGCAGCTTGCCCTGAAAGCCGAATTTCACGCCTGTTTCGACCGAGCGGGCGAAGCCGTCCGCGTCGGCCAGATCGATATGCACTGTATCGATCGGCGCCTCCAGCCCGCCGACGCGCGAGGCCAGCACCAGCCGTGCCCGCGCATGGGCAAGTTCGGCCTCATCAGCGCTCCACTTCATTCCCATGTCGCGCGTGAAATCGCCCGCGCCGAACGAGACACGGCGCATGCGCGTGCCGCTGGCGATGATTGCATCGAGCGCGTTGAGGCCTTTGCCCGTCTCGATGATCGGCATCAGGTCGATCCCACCGACCGGAAGACCGCGCTCGCGCTCGAATTCAGCCATCAGCCAGTTGATCATGAACAGCTCTTCGGGGCGCTCGACTTTGGGGAGCACGATGCCATCGAGCCATGGCCCGAGCACCGCATCGAGATCGCGCAGGCACCATTCGGTGTCGGCCGCATTGATCCGGACATAACCGAGGCATTCCCGCGGTGCCTTCAGCGCGGCCACGGCAGTCGCACGGCTGGCCACCTTGTCGGCCACGGCGCAAGCATCTTCCAGATCGAGGATGACCGCGTCGGCCCCTGCGACAAAGACCTTCTCGACCCTGCGCGGATGGTTCGCCGGCGCGAACAGAAAGCTGCGGATGGCGCGCGGGGGCTTGCTTGCGCCGGCCGGGATATCTTCAGACATGCTTTGCTTGGCTTTCCTGGGTGCGGGTCAGATCGATGGAATAGGAGAAACGCCCTGCGGGATGCTCGCTGACCGAGACTTCGAACGCCCGCCCGTCGCTGTCGCGGTAGCGTCGCACGATGATGAAGGCGGCGCTGCCCGGCTCGACATCGAGTGCGGCAGCCTTTTCGTGTGACAAAGCTCCGGCGAACAGCTCCGCGGTGATGTCGGTGGCGAAAACGCCGAAGTGATTTTCGACCAACCGGAACGCCGGTGTGCCCGATTGGCCGATTTGCGCGGCGATTCCGGCATACTTTTCGGGCACGTAGATGTCGCTCCAACACACGGGCGGACGACCGGTTTCGGTGCGCACGGTCTCGATTCGCGCCCAGCGCGTGCCGACCGGACACTGCAGCAGGCCCGCCAAGGCAATATCGGCCTCAATGATCGTGGTGCGCCGCATAGCAAGCCGCGTCTGCGGCGAGTATTGCAGCAGCTCGTCCATCGACCGCAGCTTCTGGACCATGACTTGCGCCGGACGATCGCTCAGCACCACAGTCCCGCGGCGGCGCTGGCGGCTGATCATCCCCTTTTCCTCGAGCCGGCTCATGGCTTCGCGTATGGTGAAGCGGCTCACCTTGAAACGCGTTGCCAACGCCTGCTCGGGCTCGAGCTGCTCACCCACCGGCCACTGCCCCTCGGCGATCTCGCGCTGCAATTGCTCGGCTATCTCGAGATAGCGCGGAACATGCTCCGCGGCGCTGGCATGAACATCGATATTCGCGGCAAGCGCCATGATAGATTGGTCCAGACCATTGACTGAAAGCGAACCATAGTTGAAACTCGCCCCCAATGCCAAATGTTTGATCGCGGTTTTGTGCTTCAGGAGATTGATATGGCCGACAAGAAGGTTCTCGTGATTGTGCCTTTTCCGCTGGACGACCAAGGCGTCGCCAACCGCAAGGATCAGCTGCAGGCGGTCGATCTGGGGCCTGGCATCACGTTCGACTTCCGCCCGGTCAAGGCAGCCCCCGCGCTCTATGACAGCTACCACGATTATGTGCTTGCCGACATTTCGATCTTCGAGGCAGGCCTTTCGGCACAAGATGACGGATACGATGCCGTCTGCATCGATACGATGAGCGATTCTGGCATGAACGCGTTGCGCTCGGTGCTCGACATTCCGGTTATTTCACCCGGCCGCGCGTCGTTCCTCACTGCGCTGATGTTCGCCAACAATTTCTCGGTGCTGACGCAGTGGGACCCGTGGAAGGGGCTCTATACCAAGACTCTACGCGAATATGGTCTCGAGCATAAATGTGTCTCGATCCGCTCGCCCAACATCCCGCCCGATGTCTCCAATCTGCTGGGCGGCAAGGAAGAGGACGTGTTTCCCAGGCTTTTGGCAACGGCCGAGCAGTGCATCGCCGACGGCGCCGAAGCGTTGTGCCTCGGCTCGACCACGATGCATCAGAGCCACGCCTGGCTGGCAGAACGGCTGCCCGTGCCGATCATCAATCCCGGCCCGCTGACCTACAAGCTGGCGGAAACCGCGATTGCGCTGGGCCTCCGGCAAAGCCGGGCAAGCTATCCCAAGCCGCATGTTTATATGCCTGAAATGATCAGCGGCATGCTCGATGGCGGCGCCCGGGTGCAGCAGGCGAAGGGCTAGAACATCATTGTGGTTGCATCACAGCAGAGTGCGCGGGGCGGTCTGGCCACGCTGTTCGCAACCTCGCTGATCCAGATCATGGCCTCGTTCGCGGTCAGTGCGCCGCTCACCGTATCGATCGCGATCGTCGGCGAGGCGCATCTGCCCGAGGCATGGATCGGTTACTACACCAGCCTGCTCTATCTTTCCGCGATGACTGGATCGCTGCTGACGCCGCGGCTGATCGCCAGCCTCGACGTCGGCCGGATCCAGCTCGGCGGCCTCGTGGCAACCATGCTCGGTTTTGCGCTGTTTGCCGAGATCGCCGCCAGCGGGCGCGGGCTGGCCCTTGCTCTTGCGGGCATTGTGATCATGGGGCTGGCGTATGGCGTCATCGTGCCGGCGAGCGCGTTGCTGCTAGCGGATCGTTTCGCGCCCCGCTGGCAGCCGCTGGTCGTTTCGATCCGCCAGACCGGCGTGCCCGTCGGGACCGCGCTGGTGGCCCTGATCGCGCCGCTTGCGGTGCAGCACTGGGGCTGGCGCAGCATGGGACTGGTTGTTGCGGCGGCGGCGGGGATCAGCTTTGCGCTGGCCGCGCCCGCATTGCTGGGCATTGCGCGGAGGCCGCGCGGCAGCGGGCCTTCGACGAACTTGCTGACTGCTCTGCGCGAGACCTTCCGTCATCCGGCTACCTTGCGGCTTGCACTGGTTTCGGGCTCGTACGGTCTCAATCAGGCGGCACTCACCACCT
>CAIKKO010000161.1 GCA_903828025.1 uncultured Sphingomonadales bacterium | reverse complement strand
TGCCGGGGAATTCTACGGCAACGCGATCAACGTGATGCGCGGCGCGGAAGCCATCGGTGCCTACATCGCGCTCGACGAACAGGAAGCCTTCGACATCGAATACTGGCTGCTTGAAGAAGCCAAGCTCCAGCGCATGCCCGCGCCCAAGCCGCTCGCGGGCAAGATCGCGCTGGTCACCGGCGGCGCGGGCGGCATCGGCGCGGCGACTGCGGCGCGCCTGCTCAAGGACGGCGCCTGCGTGCTGCTGGCGGACCGCGATGCTGCTGCGGTTGAAGCCGTGCGCGCCGGGTTCGCCCAGCAGTTCGGCAAGGACGTGGTCCGCGCCGTCGTCTGCGACGTGACCGACGAAGCGCAAGTCCAGGCCGCGTTTGATGATTGCGCGCGTGCATTCGGCGGGCTCGATATCCTCGTCGCCAATGCCGGGATCGCCTCCTCCGCCGCCATCGAGGACACCACGCTGGAGCTGTGGAACCGCAACTACGACGTGCTCGCGCGCGGCTATTTCCTCACCGCCCGCGCGGCATGGCCGCTGCTGCGGCGCATGAAGGAGCAGGGCGGTACCTCCGTGGTGTTCATCGGTTCGAAGAACGGTGTCGCCGCCGCGACCGGTGCCAGCGCTTATGCCTCGGCCAAGGCAGCGGCCAACCACCTCGCGCGCTGCCTCGCCTTGGAAGGCGCGCCTGCGGGCATCCGCGTCAACGTGGTCAACCCCGACGCCGTGATCCGTGGCAGCAAGATCTGGGACGGCGACTGGCGCAAGGAACGCGCCGGGGCCCACGGTATCGATCCGGGCAGCGAGCTGGAAGAACACTACCGCCAGCGCTCGATGCTGAAGCGCGACGTGCTGCCCGAAGATATCGCCGAGGCGGTCTATTTCCTTGCCAGCGACATGTCGGCAAAATCAACCGGCAACATGATCAACGTCGACGCGGGCAACGCGCAGGCGTTTACGCGGTAGTAAAAGTAAGCATCTGTTTTATAGAAATTGTGTCACCCTGAACTTGTTTCAGGGTCCATCTTTCCACCCAAACTGGGCGCCGTTTTCGAAAGCCATGCCTCACGGTTTGCTGGTTTCTTGATAGCACGGCGCATCCGGCACGATGGACCCTGAAACAAGTTCAGGGTGACAAGGGATGAGAGATCGAATGCCCCGCCCCCTACTGCGAGGTTGCGGCAGAAAGGAATATGATGAATCGCCCTATTTCCGCCGAGTTGATCGCCGAGCACAACGCCGCCCGCGCCGAGGCGCTGCACGAGGACTACGAGGCGCTTGGCCGCAAGCTGGCGCGCAGCGGCATTGCGATTGATCAGATCAAGGCCCGCGCCGCCAGCTTCTCCGTCGCCGTGCCCAGCTGGGGCGCAGGGCGCGGCGGCACGCGCTTTGCCAAGTTCCCGATTCCGGGCGAGCCGACCACTATCCAAGAAAAGCTGGAGGACTGCGCGGTCATCAACCAGCTTTCATGCGTCACTCCGCGCGTCAGCCCGCATTTTCCGTGGGACAAGGTGAGCGATTACAGGGCGCTGCGCGAGGAAGCCGCCAGCCTTGGCCTCGGCTTCGATGCGGTCAATTCCAACACCTTTCAGGATCAGCCCGGACAGGCGCACAGCTACAGCACCGGATCGCTATCCTCGACCCTGGAAACCACCCGCGCGCAGGCCGTCGCGCACAATATCGAATGTATCGAGATCGGGCAGCAGCTGGGTTCCACGGACCTCACCGTCTGGGTCGGCGATGGCACCAATTTCCCCGGCCAGCAGGATCTCGCGCGCAGCCTCGATCGCTATCTGGAGGCCGCCGCGCAGGTCTATGCCGCGCTGCCGGACGATTGGCGCATGCTGCTCGAACACAAGATGTTCGAGCCTGCGTTCTACTCGACCGTGATCTCGGACTGGGGCTCCTCGATCCTCGCCGCGCAAGAGCTGGGCCCCAAGGCCAAGTGCCTCGTCGATCTCGGCCACCATGCGCCCAATGTGAACATCGAACAGATCGTCGCGCGGCTCCACCGCTTTGGCAAGCTCGGCGGATTCCACTTCAACGACAGCAAATACGGCGACGACGACCTCGATTCAGGCTCGATCAACCCGCACCAGCTGTTCCTCGTGTTCAACGAACTGGCCGAAGCCGAGCTTAATCCGAGGGATGGGTTCAACCCCAGCTACATGATCGACCAGTCGCACAACGTGACTGATCCGATCGAATCGATGCTCTCCAGCGCCGAAGCCATCGCCCAGTGCCACGCCAAGGCCGCGCTGGTGGACCGCGAAGCGCTGCATGCGGCGCAGCAGGCCAACGACACGATGATGGCCTTCCAGGCGCTCCGCCGCGCCTACACCATCGACGTCTCCCCCATCCTCGCCATGGCGCGCATGGAAGCGGGCGGCGCGATCGATGTTCTCGAAGCCTACCGTGCAAGCCAATGGCGGCCACACAAGGCGCAAGAGCGCAAGGCTGTCGGGCTGGGGGCGGGAATCGTTTAGGGCGCTGGGAAAATGGTGCGGCTACAGGATTCGAACCCCCAGCGGAGCCGCTTGCGGCGCAGCGCCTCAAGGACTCCACGGGTTCGTCAACGCAAGGGTGGATGGTGCCGGCTACAGGATTCGAACCCGTGGCCCCCTGATTACAAATTAGAAATTTCGTCCCGAGTTGACTTTGGTGCGAATTCGAACATGCCCGATTATCGGCGTTTTTGCTATCTTACGCCATCCGATGCCATTGCCAATCTGATTGCTGGTGCTTACTATGTGATTGCTGGGACAGCAATGAGGCGGCGCGATGGCAATCGGTAAGATCACAAAGGACAAGGTTGATGCGCTGACAAAGGGCGCGGTCGATCTGTTCACATGGGATGACAAGTTGTCTGGTTTCGGCGTGAAGGTCACGCCGGCCGGTGCCAAGGTCTACCTGTTCCAATACCGTGTTGGTGGGCGCGGCAATCCGACCCGGCGCTATACCATCGGCAAGCATGGTGCGCTGACCCCTGATCAAGCCCGCACCCGCGCCAAGCAGCTTGCAGCCATGGTTGAAGGCGGCATCGATCCGCGCCAAGCAGAGGATGATGCAAAGGCCGCAATGGCAGAGGCGCAGCGCCAAGCCGACGAAACCGCGCGCATTGTTGGCGAACTAACATTTACTAAGCAGGTCGATATTTGGCTGGCCGAGTATGAGGGCGATCACCGCAGCCGCACAATTGAGCAAGCGCGTTCGATTGTTACGCTCTACCTGCGCCCTGCGCTTGCTGACAGGCCCTTGCCTCATATCACGCGCGATGATCTGCAACCGATCATTGATGCAATCCCGCAGCGCAGCCGGGCAAGCCGCTTGGCTGTTTATGCATATGCTTCGATCTTTTTCCGCTGGGCCGTGGAGCGCGGCTCGATTGCCGCTAATCCGATCAAGACCATGGCCAAGCCCAAGGCCCCGGATGCGCGCGACCGCGTATTGAAAGATGATGAACTGGTTGCTGTCTGGAATGCTGCGGGCACCCTGTCCAGTCCGTTTGGTGCTTTCTATCGCCTGCTGATCCTGACCGGTCAAAGGCGCAATGAAGTGGCGGGCATGAAATGGTCGGAACTGGACCGCGCGCGCTTGATCTGGACGATACCAGCCGACAAGGCCAAGAACGGCAAAGTCCATATCGTGCCCCTGACCCCTGCCATCATCGCCGAGCTGGACGCGCTTTCACTCGCGCGGCAAGCTAAGGCAAAGTCGAACAAGCCCGACGCAGCCGCCTGGCCTAAGGCTGGCCCCGTGCTGACGACCGACGGTGCAACATCGATTAGCAGCTTCTCAAAGGCCAAGATCGCGCTCGACCACGCCGTCGCCATTGCGCGTGGCATCAAAGAACATCCCGCTCCGATGCCAGCTTGGCGCGTGCATGATCTGCGCCGCACGCTGGCGACCGGATTGCAGAGGCTGGGTGTTCGTCTTGAAGTAACCGAGGCGGTGCTCAATCACCTGTCTGGATCACGAGCCGGCATCGTCGCGGTTTATCAGCAGCATGATTGGGCACCCGAAAAGCGCGATGCCTTGCGCTGCTGGGCCGCAGCGGTGCTGGCCATCGTGGCAGGCCATCGCCCGGAGCAATTCACGAACGAAGCGGGCGAGGTCGACCCGAAGGCGTGGCAGGGGTATATCGCCGCTTGTGTGGCCAATGGCGGGCAGCCCGCGCCGATCGATCAAGACAACGTAACGCCAATTGGTGGCGCATTGAAAGTAGCGAGCTGACTGGACGATGGTCGCCGGTGCGCGATCCGGTGCAAAACCGGCTTTGCGCGCTGGCGACCACCGGCACACATTGGCATGATGGAACAGACGCGGGCTAAACCGGCCAGTTGAACGGCGAACCTTCACGCCTGCCCGTGTCAACATTGTGGGGGTCGCATGGAGGGCAGATTTGACCGATAGCAAAGCAAATGCCAACGCGCACTCTGTCGCTGCCAAGCCTATCTATGATTTAGTTGGGCCGACCGTCGACGCTGATATTCGCCGGGCCATAACGCGCTATGGCGCTGATGCGGTTAAAGACGCTATAAAGCGGCTGGCAAAACCCAAACTTGGACGCAAACCAG
>CAIKKO010000160.1 GCA_903828025.1 uncultured Sphingomonadales bacterium | reverse complement strand
CCGCGCCTTCGAGGCGCTGTCATGGCGAACATCTCGGGCGGAAATTCACGCCGGGAAGGCTGGTTGCCTTTCCAAGTGGATTTCTGTCTGAGATGGAAGCCATGACAGCGTCCCGCAGGGATTTGACCAAAATGGCCCATTGCTTCGTCAGGAAGCCTTGAGATATCGACATATCCCTGCGGCTTCCTTCCTCGCACTGAGCCATTTTGCCTCAAACCTCGAAGGCGCGGTTAATAGGTCCTGACCCTAACTAAAATTGGCCTAACTATACTTCGGAGGATGCGATGGCGAGTCTGGCGCTGGACGAAATCGAGGACACCGCGCGCGAAACCCCTGCGCTGATCCGCTATCTCGATGAAGGCGATTTCGTCACGCGGCGCTATGTCAGCCAGGGGGCGGAGATCAACACCGGCGCCTACCGCGATTATCCCGCCGTGGTGCGCGATGCGATGCCGCTGCGCGAGCACTTCACGCTTGATACGCACGGGTTCATGATCGCCAAAGGCGCCACCGCGATCCGCGATTTCTACGACAAGGCGGCGGTCGATGCGGCGTATCCGCGCGAGGTTGAGGCGCTGGTGCAGCGGCTGACCGGCGCGGACAAAGTGGCGACGCAGGGCTGGATGATCCGCACTTCGGGCGACCTTTCGCGCCGCGCGCAGGAAAAGGTTGAGGGCTATGTCCATGCCGGGGGCATCCAGCCGCCAGCGGGCGAGGCGCATGTCGATTACAACGTGGCGACCGGCCAGCGCATTGCCGCGCGGGTGTATGGGCAGGCCTTTCCGGACGGGCCGGGCTACACGCGCTATGTGTGCTTTTCGCTGTGGCGCACGTTCTCGCCCGCGCCGCAGGACTGGCCGCTGGCGCTGTGCGACGGGCGCACGGTTGCCGATGCCGAGACGGCTTCCAACACTTTGTTCGTGGTCGATGAATTCCCCGTGGGCGACGCGCTCACCGCGCCGGTCGCGGGCGAGGACCAGATGACCGCCGCGACGATCTTCCGCCACAGCCCCCGCCACCGCTGGTGGTATTTTGCCAATATGGCGGCGGACGACGTGCTGCTGTTCAAGTTTCAGGACAGCGACCACGGCGTGACCTGGCGCTGCCCGCACACCGCGTTCCACGATACCAGCTTCCCCGATGCGCAGATCCGCGAAAGCATCGAAATGCGCGGCGTGGCGTTTTTCGAGTAGCATGCGCCGCTTGCCATGACGTTGCTGCCGCCCACCGACGTGCTCGAAACCGAGCGATTGGTCTTGCGCCGGATGGATGCGAGCGATCTGGCGTTCTTTGTCGCCATCCACGCAGACCCGGACGTGGCGCGCTATACCAGCGGCAAGCCGCGCCCGCCTGCCGCGACTGAAGCGGGGTTTCAGGACGTGCAGGATAGCTATGCCAAGGCCTGCCTCGGTCCCTTGACTGTCGTGCGCAAGAGCGATGGAGCCCGCGTCGGGCGCTGCGGGCTGAGCGATGCGGCGATTGATGGCGTGGCCCCGCCGGGCGGGTTGCAACGCGCCTGGCTGTTCCGCTCGCACGCGCCGGCGGATGCCCAGCCGCTGCCTGAACTGGGCTATACGTTCGGCAAGGCGCATTGGGGGCAGGGCTATGCTTCGGAAGCGGCGCGCGCGGTCTATGCCTATGCCGAAACGCAGCGCGCCTTCGCCGATATCATGTCCGTCATCCATCCCGGCAACACCGGATCGCTGGCGGTCGCGGCGAAATTCGGTGTCCGCTATATCGGCGAGGTTGACGTCAGCGGAACGCCGTTCAAACGCTATCACTGGCCGCTGAAGGGGCCGCAGCTGGCAAGCTCGGCACGGTAATCGCGGCACGGTAATCGCGGCCCCCGGCGATAGTTTGGCTTGGGGGGGATTCATCAAATTGACCTGTCATGCCGGGGCCTTGCTGTGGCAGAGGTGGAATCATGACGATCCAGACTGCACCTCTGCCCAGCCTCACGCACCTCCAGCGCCTTGAGGCGGAGGCGATCCATATCATGCGCGAAGTGGTGGCCGAGGCGACCCATCCGGTGATGCTCTATTCGGTGGGCAAGGATAGCGCGGTGATGCTGCACTTGGCGCGCAAGGCGTTTTACCCCAGCCCGCCGCCGTTCCCGCTGCTCCATGTCGATACGACGTGGAAATTCAAGGACATGTACGAGCTGCGCGGGCGCATGGCAGCGGAAAGCGGGATGGAGCTGCTGGTCTATCAAAACCCGGAGGCGCAGGAGCGCGGGATCAATCCGTTCGATCACGGCGCGCTCCACACCGACATGTGGAAGACCGAGGGGCTCAAGCAGGCGCTCGACACGTATGGCTTCGATGCGGCCTTCGGCGGCGCGCGGCGCGATGAGGAAAAGAGCCGCGCGAAAGAGCGCATCTTCTCGTTCCGCACGGCCAGCCACGGCTGGGACCCGAAGAACCAGCGGCCCGAGCTGTGGAACATCTACAACGTGCGGAAAAATAAGGGTGAATCCATCCGCGTGTTCCCGATCTCGAACTGGACCGAGCTGGATATCTGGCAGTACATTCACCTTAACGCCGTGCCGATCGTGCCGCTCTATTTCGCGGCGGTGCGGCCGACGTTCGAGTGGGAAGGCGCCCTGTTCATGGCCGACGATATTCCCCGGCTGGAGCAGGTGCTGGGCTACCGTCCGGAGATTACCGACCGCTCGATCCGCTTCCGCACATTGGGCTGCTTCCCGCTGACCGGCGCGGTGGAAAGCACCGCCGCCACGCTGCCCGAAGTGATTCAGGAAACGCTGCTCACCACCACGAGCGAGCGGCAGGGCCGGGTGATCGACAAGGATGCGGGCGGCGCGGGCATGGAAGTCAAAAAGCAGCAGGGGTATTTTTGATGAGCATGGCCGCACTGTTCCTCCCCCAACGGGGGAGGGGG
>CAIKKO010000159.1 GCA_903828025.1 uncultured Sphingomonadales bacterium | reverse complement strand
TCCAGCTCCCACGACCAGCCGTGGAACGGGCAGCGCAATACCTTGAGGCCCTTGCGATGCGCATCGCAAAGCGCGCGGCCGCGGTGGAGGCAGGCATTGGGGAAGGCCCTGATCGCATCCGGCCCATCGCCGGGCGCTGCCCGCACAATAAGGAATGCTAGCCCGGCGATATCGTAGACGTGGGTATCGCCCACGTTCGGAATGTCGTCCTCGTGGCAGGCCATCTGCCACACGCGCTTCCAGAGACGTTCGACCTCGCGGTCATGCTCCTCGCGCGTCCAGTAGCGGTGAGTGGCGACCTTGGTAACGCCCCCGGGTAGGGGCGAGTCTTCAAGATAGACTGCGGGCGGCGGAACGGCGTCGGCGCTGATCACCTCGTTGTAGGATATTCCGTTTGACCGGTCGTGCCCGGTTTTGGTTTCGACCATATGCCCGCTCTCCTATCGGTTGCGCGCAGTCTATCCTTCAGGCGCGGCGGGGCCATTGGTCATTTTGAGGGGCTTTGGGCGATCGACCGCGCCGCCGAGAGGTAGCACAGCACGGCAGGCAGGCCGAACAGCGCGCTCACCGCGATAACGGCGGTGCCCAGCGCATGGGGGCCGAGCGCCGGGGTCAGCCGCGTGCTGGCAAAGCCGATCAGGAAGCCGCCGAGCGCCTGCCCGATCAGGTTGTTGAACAGCATCGCCACCGCCATCGCCATCGCGCGCTCCTCCGCCCGGACGGAGAGCTGGATGAGCGAGACGGTCGGCGCCTGCGCGATCAGGAACAGCAGGTAGCCCAGCGAAAACAGGCCGAGGAACACCCACAGCGTGGTGCTGAGCAGGCAAGCGAGGAACACCGGCAGGCACGCCAGCGTGGCGAGCGCGGGCAGCCACGCGCGCCAGCGCGGATCGCGGTGCACCAGCGCATCGGTGATATAGCCGCCCATGATCGGCCCCGGTATCCCGCCCAGCAGGAACGCGAGGCCCAGCGTGAAGCCGACATCGGCGGTGGAGACCGCGAAGTTGCGCAACATGATCGCCGCGAGCCAGGTGGCGAAGCCGTAGCCGATCACGATCATGCAGGCGAACGCCAGCGTGGCCGCCATATACAGCCGGTTGCCGAGCAGCGCGGCGATTCCGGCGCGCCAGACCCGGAACCCGCTGGCCATGCTTTCGGCACGCGGCGGCGGGGCGCGCCGGTGGCTGGGTTCCTTGATCGTGAGGAACACGAACAGCGCAAACAGCAGGCCCGGCACCCCGAGCAGCATGAAGGCCATCCGCCAGCCGACAAGGTGCGCGAGGTAGCCGCCGACCATGAGGCCCGAGGCAGTGCCGATGGTGGGGCCGAGGTAGTAAAAGCCCATCGCCCGGCCCAGTTCGCGCTCTTTGAAGTAGTCGGCAAGCAACGAACTGGCCGCCGGGCCGCTGCCGGATTCGCCGATGCCCACGCCCATCCGCGCGAGGAACAGCGTTCCAAACCCCGTCGCCGCGCCGCACAGCGCGGTCATCAGGCTCCACACCGCAATCGCGAGCGCGATGATCGTGCGCCGGTTGGTGCGGTCCGCCAGCCAGGCGATGGGAATGCCGAAGATCACGTAGAACACGGTGAAGGCGAGCCCCGTGATCAGCCCGATCTGGGTGTCCGACAGGGTGAAGGCGTGCTTGATATCTTCGAGCAGGATCGAGAGAATCAGCCGATCGGCAATGTTGAGCACCCCGCCCGCGGTGAGCGTGGCCAGCACGAAATAGCGGTAAAAGCCGCGTTCTGTCATCCCATCGCTCCTGCCGCGCGTGACCATGGGCTAAGCGCAATAGGCGCGTCCGCCTAGCATTTTCAAGGATCGTCGCCCCCTGCATTTGTTGCCACTATGCCGGAGCGGGGCGGCTGGTCTGTCTGCCCGGGAAGGACTTATGACCCAGTTGCTCGAACCCATTGCGGAGAACTTGTGGACGCAGGAGGCCGAGCCCGCCCTGCTTGGCGGACGGCTGCCCAGCGGCAGGATCGTGTTCCCCTATCCCAGCGGCGACGCGGCAGAGGGCGTCGAGCCCATCCGCCTTTCGCGCAAGGGCACGCTGTGGTCGTGGACCCGGCAGGATTTCCAGCCGAAGGAGCCTTACGAGGGGCCAGAGCCGTTCGTGCCGTTCCTGCTCGGCTATGTCGAATTGCCCGGCGAGGTGATCGTCGAGACGCGGATTGTGGATGCCATGCTGGAAGATCTGAAGCTGGGCATGGCGATGGAATTCGTGGTCACGCCGTTTGACGCGACCCGCGCGACTTATGCGTTTCGGCCGGAGAAAGCGTGATGGAAGACGTCTATATCATCGGGGCGGGCATCCACCCCTTCGGCCGCACGGATGGCCGCTCGGGCCGCGATCAGGGCGTCTTTGCGGTGCGGCAGGCGATGGCCGATGCCGGGATCGACTGGACCGACGTGGGCTGCGCCTATGGCGGATCGGCCGCCGCGGGCAGCGCGGACATCATGGTCAACGAACTGGGCCTCACCGGCCTGCCGTTCATCAATGTCG
>CAIKKO010000158.1 GCA_903828025.1 uncultured Sphingomonadales bacterium | reverse complement strand
CTAGGAGACCTGTGCGCGGGTGGGTGTAGGGCGCTGGAACTGAACTATTTTTCGATTGTGCGACGGCGACTGTCGTGTGCCGCCGCCGCGCTTATCGAAGCGGTGGAAGCCTTCATGCTTGGGCTGCGAGAATGTTCATGGTGCGTTTGAGGTTGTAGGCGATTGCGGTGAGGTGGACCTGGACGGCGGCTTTGGCGAGACCTCGCCATCGCATTCGGCTCAGTCCATAGCACCGCTTCCATGTCCCGAAGATCTTCTCGATCCGGCCGCGCACGCGATGGATCGGTTGGTTCCATTCATGGAGCTTGCGCAGCGTTTCGGCTTCGTCGCGGCCCCACATGCCGGTGGCGACGATCCGCGGTATGCCACCCTTTGCACGCACGGCGTCACGGAAGTGATTGCCCCGATAGGCGCTGTCGGCAAACACCTCACCGGGATTGTCGGGCAACGCTTCGGGACCAGCTCTGCCATCATTGATATTGGCGGATGTGACCGACACTTCCTCGACCAATGCCGTATCGGCGTCGGCACCAACATGGGCCTTGAAGCCATGAACAGCCCGCTTTCCCTTATGCTTTACCCACCGCGCTTCGTCATCGTCTTCGCTGGCGGACGAGATGATGGTCGCATCGACCAGCGTACCGATCTTGACCGTCACCGCCTTTGATTTGAGCTGCGCGGTCACCGTTTCAAACAGCGACCGATCAAGCTTGTGCGCAACCAACAGCCGGCGATACCTGACGAAGGCAGTGCGCTCGGGCGTCCCTTCATTCGCGGAAAACCCGCAGAAACGGCGAAAGGACGCTCGATCGTCGAGCGCCTCGGCCAGCTTTACGTCGGACAGGTCGTACCAGATCGACAGAATTAGGGCTTTGAACATCGCCATCGGCGGCCAGGCGGGTTCGCCCTTGGCCGCCGGATAGAGCGGATCAAGAAGCGCCGCGACCGGGCTCCAATCGATCAGCGCAGCAAGGGCGTCAAGCGACGATGCGGACTTCATGCGCCCAGCAAAACCGAACCGCTCCTGACCAATCGAACGATGCGCCACGTCCAGCCCTCCTCTTCGGAAAGACCATAGAATCAACAATAAACGCCTATGTCTACACCCACCCGCGCACAGGTCTCCTAGGCTCCGAAGAAATTGAGCTCCAGCAGCACATTGTTTGGATCGGTGGTGAAGATCTGGCGCAGTCCGATGGACTCGACCGTATTGATCTGGTGCGGCAGCCCCATCGCCTCGATCCGGTGCGTCACCTCGTCATAGCCGCTGCAGTTGAGCGCGACATGGTGGATCGCGCCGGTCAGCGCGCCGGGCTCCACCGTGCGGTCGAAGGCGCGGGGGCAATCGACCGAGTTGATGTGGACAATGGCTTTGCCGCCCGCGTCATACATCCACTGCGCGTTGGCAGGCGTCAGCGGCGCAGGCGCGTCGCGGCGCTCGAGATTGAGCAGGGCGGCGTAGAAATCCGCCGTCTCGCCCAGCTTGTCGGTGATGATATTGACATGATCGAGCGCGTTGACGTGCATGGGAGCATCTCTCTCATAAAGCCCACTCCCCTTGAGGGGAGTGGGTTGGGAGAGGGGACTGTACGCAGCGCCCGTGCCCCTCTCAACTGCGGCTAACGAGCAAGCTCGCAAGCCTCCGTATCTCTCCCCTGAAGGGGTGAGAGCAAGCGAAAATCAGCTCTTGAACACCACCGTCTTGGTGCCATTGAGCAGCGCGCGGTCTTCGAGGTGCAGGCGCACCGCTTCGGCCAGCACGCGGCGTTCCACATCGCGGCCCTTGCGCACCAGATCGTCCGGCGTGTCTGCATGGGTCACGGTTTCCACATCCTGATGGATGATCGTGCCTTCGTCGAGGTCGGTCGTGACATAGTGGCCGGTCGCGCCGATCATCTTCACGCCGCGCGCGTGGGCTTGATGATAGGGCTTGGCGCCCTTGAAGCTCGGCAGGAACGAGTGGTGGATATTGATGCACTTGCCGTTGAGGAACGAGGCCATGTCGTCCGAAAGGATCTGCATGTAGCGCGCCAGCACGACGAGCTCCGCGCCGGTCTCGGTCACGATGGCCTTCACTTGCGCTTCCTGCTGCGGCTTGGTGTCCTTGGTGATCGGAAGGTGGTGATAAGGTACATCGCCGAGCAGCGTGATGTTGAGCGCTTCCTTGGGGTGGTTGCCGATGATCGCGACGACGTCCATCGGCAGCTCGCCGATGCGGGTGCGGTAAAGCAGATCGCCAAGGCAGTGATCGAACTTGCTGACCATCAGCACGGTGCGGCGCTTGTGCGCGCTATCCCGAAGCGTCCATTCCATGCCGAACTGTTCGGCTACGGGCGCGAAAGCGCTGCGCAGCGTCTCGCCGTTGCCTGAGCCCGGATCGAGCACCACGCGCATGAAAAAGCGGCCGCTTTCAGTATCATCGAATTGTTGGGCCTCAAGGATATTGGCGCCGGCCTCATAGAGATTGCCGGTAACCCGGGCGACGATTCCGGGCTTGTCCACGCAGGACAGCGTCAAGATCAGCGGTGCAGTCATTCAATCTCTCCCGGTCAGTCGTTGCTCTGCCGCAGGCCCCTTAGAGCGTGCGGATGCCCACTGCTAGCTGTGCATGGGGCCTGCACAATTTGGCATTGCGAATCGCCCTTGATATTGTATGTGTTGCATACAAATTTCAACCAGCCATTTTTTTCATCGGGAGAGATAACGTGGCAGCCAACCTGGAAGAGGTCCTCAAGGGCCAGAGCAACATCGTGGAAATGCTGCGCAATTCGCAGCTTGGGGCCTACGTCTATCCGGTCGTGGCGCCTGAATTTTCCAACTGGCGCAGCGAGCAGTGGGCCTGGCAGCACAGCGCGGTGCTGTTCGACCAGTCGCACCACATGGTGAACCTCTACATTCGTGGGCGTGACGCGGGCAAGCTGCTCTCGGACACGATGATCAACAGCTCGAAGGGCTGGTCGGTCAACAAGGCCAAGCAGTATGTGCCGACGACGCCCTATGGCCACGTAATCGGCGATGGCATTATCTTCTGGGAAGAAGAAGAAAGCTTCACGTATGTCGGCCGCGCTCCGGCTTCGAACTGGCTGCGCTATCACGGCGCGACCGGCGGCTATGATGTCGAGATTGAGCTGGATGACCGTTCGCCGATGCGCCCGATGGGCAAGCCCGTCACCCGCAAGGAATGGCGCTTCCAGATCCAGGGTCCGCAGGCGTGGAACGTGATCGAGAAGCTGCATGGCGGGCCGCTGGAGCAGCTCAAGTTCTTCAACATGAGCACGATGAACATCGCAGGGGCACACCGTGCGCACGCTGCGCCACGGCATGTCGGGCGCGCCGGGTCTCGAAATCTGGGGGCCATACGCGGAGCAGGAAGAAATCCGCGCGGCGATCCTCGAGGCGGGCAAGGAATTCGGCCTGATCGCTTGCGGCAGCCGCGCTTATCCTTCGAACACGCTGGAATCGGGCTGGATTCCCTCGCCGCTGCCCGCGATCTACACTGGCGAGAAGCTCAAGGGCTTCCGCGAGTGGCTGGGTGCGGACAGCTATGAAGCGACCGGTTCGATTGGCGGCTCGTTCGTCGGTGAGAGCATCGAGGACTACTACCTCAACCCGTGGGAGCTGGGGTACGGTCCGTTCGTCAAGTTCGACCACGATTTCCATGGCCGCGAGGCGTTGGAAGCGCTGAACCCCGCCGAGCAGCGCAAGAAGGTGACGCTGGCGTGGAACCCCGAGGACATGGCGAAGATCACCGCTTCGCTGTTCAACCCGGACGGCGACCAGTACAAGTTCTTCGATGTGCCGCTGGCGAACTATGCCTCCTCCAACTACGACCGCGTGGTCGATGCAGGCGGCAAGACGGTCGGCGTTTCGATGTTCACCGGCTATTCCTACAACGAGAAGCAGGCGCTTTCGCTGGCAACGGTCGATCCCGAGATCCCCGTTGGCACCGAAGTGCGCGTGGTGTGGGGCGAGCCCGATGGCGGCACGCGCAAGACCACGGTCGAGCCGCACAAGCAGATCGAAGTGCGCGCGATTGTCTCCTCGGTGCCCTACAGCCGCGTGGCGCGCGAAGCGTACGCCGAAGGCTGGCGCACCGGCCGGTAAGCACCGCAAGCGGGCTCTTGGCCCCCCTCCCGGAGGGGAGGGGTTGGGGGAGGGGGTTCGACCTTTCCTGCACGCGCCGCGCACCCCCACCCAACCTCCCCCGACCGGGGGCGGAGCCGGTTCGCGTGACTTGTGGACCGCAGCTTATGGCCGCAGCACTGATCCATCCCAACTGGGACAAGCCGCCGCTCGGGATCACCGACGGCTTCAGCCTTGAAATGACTGCCAAGGACGAGGCTTCGCTTCGCGAGGCCGCGCCGCTGATCCCCGTTGAGACTCCGATTGCGGTGACGTTCCTTCCGGGCGAGAATGTGGCCGCGCGGGTCAAGGCCACGGTCGCGGTGCGCGAGCTGGGCTTCGAGCCGATGCCGCATTTCTCCGCGCGCCGGATCACGTCGGAAGACGATTTCGAGGGTTATCTCAAAGCCGTGGTCGAACAGGCCGGCGTGCAGCGCGCCTTTATCGTGGCGGGCGATCCGCCCGCGCCGGTCGGGCCCTATTTCGACACTTCGGCGCTGATCGCCACGGGCGCGTTCGAGCGCAGCGGGATCAAGGCCATCGGCATCGGCGGGCATCCGGATGGCCACCCCAACATGACCGAGCAGGAATGCTGGGATGTGCTGGTGAAAAAGGTAGCCGATATCGAAGCGCGCGGCATGGCGCCGCTGATCGTGACGCAGTTCGGCTTTGATCCGGACGCGTTTCTGCACTGGCTCCTTAAGCTGCGCGCGCTGGGCATTGACGCGCCGGTGCGGATCGGCGTGCCGGGGCCTGCGGGGATCAAGCGCCTGCTCGCCTTCGCCGCGCGCTGCGGCGTGGGGGCTTCGACCTCGGTGCTGCGCAAGTACGGCATTTCGGTCACGAACCTGCTCGGCAGCGCCGGGCCGGACAAGCTGGTCGATGCTTTTGCTGCAGGGCTGGGCCCGCAGCATGGCCGGGTGCGGCTGCACTTCTATCCGTTCGGCGGGATGGTGAAGACGCTCGAATGGGTGCACGGCTATAACAAGAAGCACGGAATTGCGGCATGACGGACTACGTTCTCGTTCACGGCGCATGGGGCGGTGGCTGGGGTTATGACCGACTCGCGGCCGATCTGCGCACCGCAGGTCACCGCGTTGTCGTGGTGCAGCTGACCGGGCTGGGTACGCGGCAAAGTGAGTTCCACCCCGGCATCACGCTGACCACGCACATCGACGATGTCTGCGCGCAGATCGCGGAGGCGGGTTTCGAGCGGTTCGTGCTGGCGGGCCATTCCTATGGCGGCATGATCGTGACCGGCGTGGCGACCCGGCTCGGCGCGCGGATAGATGCGCTCATCTATCTCGATGCCTTCTTGCCGGAGGACGGCCAATCGTTGTGGGACCTGACCGGTGAGTGGGAGCATGCCCACTATATCGGCAGCCAGAAATTCACCCCCGGTGCAGTCGCGCCGCTCCCGGGGTTGGAGCACCCCGGTCTCTCGGCGCATCCTCTGCTCACGATGCTTGAAGCCGTGCGCTTTTCGGGCGAGGAAGCCAAAGTCGGGCGCCGCATCTATGTTTTCGGCAATGCGTGGGAACCGACACCCTTCCGCCGCTTCGTGGCGCGAGTCACCACCGAGGCAGGCTGGGAATACCATGAGGCCAATGCCGGCCACGATGTGATGGGCGACCAGCCTGAGCAGACCTTGGCCATTTTGCTCCGCTGCGCTTGAATACCGGTCGTTTCACTTCGCTAGGAGACCTGTGCGCGGGTGGGTGTAGGGCGCTGGAACTGAACTATTTTTCGATTGTGCGACGGCGACTGTCGTGTGCCGCCGCCGCGCTTATCGAAGCGGTGGAAGCCTTCATGCTTGGGCTG
>CAIKKO010000157.1 GCA_903828025.1 uncultured Sphingomonadales bacterium | reverse complement strand
GTCAGCGGCAAGCGGATGAGCTTGGCCTGATCGGTAACCAGCATGAGCTGGTCGGCCTGCGTCGCCGGGAAGCTCGCCACCACCGGCCCGTTGCGGGCGATGTTGTCGATATTGGTGATGCCCTGGCCGCCGCGACCCGTGCGGCGATATTCGTAGGCGGACGACAGCTTGCCATAGCCATTGGCGCAAACGGTGAGCACGAACTGCTCGCGCGCCGCCAAATCAGCGAAGCGTTCGTCGTCCATCAGGCGCGGCGCGCGGTCGGCGTCTTCGCCCTTCCATGCCGCGTGGCGCAGATAGTCGTCGCGTTCGTCCTGATCCTTCACGCCCGCGCGGTGCAGGACGGAGAGCGAGATCACCTCGTCGCCATCCTTGAGCAGCATCCCGCGCACACCGGTCGAGGTGCGGCTGGTAAACTCGCGCACGTCGTCTGCCGGGAAGCGGATAGCTTTGCCCTGACGGCTGGCGAGCAGCACGTCATCGCCTTCGGAGAGCAGCGCCACGCCGATCAGCCGGTCGCTGTCGCCCTCCTCGAAGCGCATCGCGAACTTCCCGTTGCTGGGCACATTGGCGAACGCGTCCATCGCGTTGCGCCGCACATTGCCCTGCGCCGTTGCGAACATCACGTTGAGCGCGCCCCACGTGGTTTCGTCCTCGGGCAGCGCCAGCACGGTGGCAATTGTCTCGTCCGCATCGAGCGCGGGAAGCAAATTGACCATCGGCCGCCCGCGCGTCGTTGGCCCGCCTTCGGGCAGGCGCCAGACTTTGAGGCGATAGACTTTGCCCTTGGTCGAGAAGAACAGCACCGGCGTGTGAGTCGAAGTGACGAGCATCGCCCGCACCGCATCCTCTTCCTTCGTCGCCATGCCGCTGCGGCCCTTGCCGCCCCGGTTCTGCGCGCGGAAGGTGGAGAGCGGCGTGCGCTTGATGTACCCGTCGAGCGTGATGGTCACGACCATGTCCTCGCGCTCGATCAGATCCTCGTCGTCGATCCCGTCAGCCGGAGCCGTGATCTCGCAGCGGCGCGGCGTGGCATAAGCATCGCGCACCGCGATCAGCTCCTCGCGCATCACCGCATAGAGCTTCTCGATATCCGCCAGAATGGAGAGGTATTCGGCAATCGCCTTGGCCAGCACTTCAAGCTCGGAACCGATCTCGTCGCGGCCCAGCGCGGTCAGGCGGTGGAGGCGCAAATCGAGAATCGCGCGGACCTGCGTTTCACTGAGGCGATAGCTCGCGCCCGCGCCTTCGAGCGCCTCGTCCTCGATTGCCTCGACCAGCCGGATATATTGCGCGATCTCGCCAATCGGCCATTCGCGCGCCAGCAGGGTCTCACGCGCCAAGGCCGGGTTGGCCGACGCGCGGATGATCCGGACGACTTCGTCCATGTTGGTCACCGCGACCACCAGCCCGAGCAGGATATGGGCCCGGTCGCGCGCCTTGTTCAGCTCGAACTTGGTGCGCCGCTGGATCACTTCCTCACGGAACTGGACGAACGCTTCGATAATGTCCCGAAGTGTCAGGACTTCAGGCCGGCCGCCACGGATCGCCAGCATGTTGGCCGGGAAATTCGATTGCGCGGGCGTGTTGCGCCAGAGCTGGTTGAGCACGACATCGGGGGTGGCATCGCGCTTGAGCTCGATGACCACCCGCACGCCTTCGCGGTTGGACTCGTCGCGGATATCGGCAATGCCTTCGATCCGCTTGTCCTTGGCCGCTTCGGCGATTTTCTCGACCAGACCGTTCTTGCCGACCTGATAGGGGATCGAGGTGAGCACGATGGACTTGCGGCCTTCACCGCGCCCGCCCTTGGCGTCCTCGATCACATGGCGCGCGCGCATCACGATCGAGCCGCGGCCCTCGGTATAGGCCTTCCTAGCGCCGCTGGTGCCCAGGATCAGCGGTGCCGTCGGGAAATCGGGTGCCGGGATAATCTGGATCAGCTCGTCATTCGAGATGTCCGGGTTCGCCATATAGGCAAGGCAACCGTTGATCACTTCGCCGAGGTTGTGCGGCGGAATGTTGGTCGCCATGCCAACCGCGATGCCGCCCGCGCCGTTGACCAGCAGGTTGGGGAAGCGCGCCGGGAGCACGACCGGCTCGCTTTCCGAACCGTCGTAGTTGGGCTGAAAGTTGACCGTGTCCTTGTCGATATCCGCCAGCAGCGAGTCCGCCACTTTGGCAAGCCGCGCTTCGGTATAGCGCATCGAGGCGGGCGGATCGGGGTCCATCGAGCCGAAGTTGCCCTGACCGTCGATCAGCGGCAGCCGCATCGACCAGTCCTGCGTCATGCGCGCCAGCGCGTCATAGATCGCGCTGTCGCCATGCGGGTGATATTTGCCCATGCAATCACCGACGATACGCGCCGATTTGCGATAGGCCTTGGTCGAGGTGAAGCCGTTTTCGTGGCTGGTCCACAGGATACGGCGGTGCACCGGCTTCAGACCATCGCGCACATCGGGCAGCGCTCGGCTCACGATCACGCTCATCGCATAATCGAGATAGCTGGTCTTCATCTCGTCGACGATGTCGATCCGCTGGAACTCGTGTTCCGGCAGTGCGGGGGGATCAATTGTGGTGGTATCGTCGCTCACGTCGGTGGCTTTTTCGCTCTCTTGTGGGGTATGCCAAGGCACTAGGCCAAACATCGGGCCAAGGCCAGAAAACGCCAGTGCCTACCGGCGTGTTACCCCCGGTTTTCCACATTTGCGCGCGCGAACGCCGACCATACCTGAACAATAAGACGAATTGGTATTCAAACCGGGTTCACCGGCTGGCATGCAATGCATGGAGCCGTTGCCAAGGCGGCAATTCCGCGCCAGAGGTTCGGCGCGGCACGGATGAGCAGATGAGTCCATTCGGCCAGTGAAATAGGCATATCGACCCTTGGCAGGGGCGAAGAGGAGATGATGACATGCGGGGTACTGCTATGAAGTTCGCCAAGATGGGTGCTGCCCGGGCTGCAATGGCCGTGGCGCTCACCGCCGGTGTTGCAACCGGAGGAATCCTCCTTGGTGCCGCGCCCGCCGCTGCAAAGGAAAAGGAAGCGCCCAAGGCCGCGTATTCCCCGGGCTTCGTTGCGGCTGCAGGCCCGGTCCAGAAAATCCTCACCGACGCTCAGGCCGCGCAGGCCAAGGGCACGACGGGTGCCGCGCTCAAGGCAACGCTTGGCGATGCCACCGCCAAGCTCGTTGCCGCCGAAGCTGCGGTCAAGACCGGGCAGGACAAGCTCGCTGCAGGCCAGTTCGCCGTGCAGCTCGGCGGTTTCCTGGAAGACAACACCATGCGCTCGCGCGGGATCCGCAACATGCTCGACAGCGGGTTGCTCGAACCCACCAAGGTGCCGCTGTTCAATTTCTACCTCGGCAACTTCGCCTATGGCGCGAAGGACTGGGCAACCGCGACCGATGCGCTGACCAAGGCCGTGAGCGGCAACGTGGCGGAAGATGCAGCGGCGGAAATGCTGGCCGATTCTTATGCCGAGCAGGGCAAGAACGCCGAAGCGCTCACCGCGCTCAAGCTCGCGGTCGATACCCGCAAGGCTGCAGGCGGCGTGATTCCCGAAGCCTGGTACAAGCGCGCCAACCTGATCGCCTACAAGGGTAAGCTCGGGCCGCAGGCGATCGAATGGTCGACCCTGCTGGTGGAAGCCAATCCGAACCCGATGAACTGGCTCGGTGCCGGCCAGCTGACGCGCGAATTCGGCAATTTCAGCAAGGAAGAGTCGCTCGATCTCGGCCGCCTGTTCCTGCGCTGCGGTGCGCTTGACAACGACAAGCAGTATACGACGCGCGAATTCATCGAGTATATCCAGTCGGCCGATCCCCGCCGTCTCCCTGGTGAAACCGTGAAAGTGATCGAGCTGGGCCTGAAGAAGGGCGCGCTTGAGACGAGCGACGTGTTCGTCAGCGACTCGCTGAGCCAGGCCAAGGGCCGCATCGTGGCGGACAAGGCCTCGCTCGTGGGCCTTGAAAAGGATGCGCGCGCCGCTGCCGATGGCAAGCTCGCGGTCGCCACCGCCGATGCGTACTTGTCCTATGATAACCCCGCCAAGGCCGAAGAACTGTATCAGATGGCCATCACCAAGGGCGGCGCGATCGACAACGACCGTGCGCTCACTCGCCTCGGTATCGCGCAGTTCGATCAGGCCAAGTACGACGCCGCCAAGGCCTGCTTCGCGCAAGTCACCGGCGTGCGCGCCCCGCTCGCCAAGCTGTTTTCGGTCCTCACCGCAGACAAGGCCAAGCCCTGATCACTCGGCCTAAAGTCAAAGCAAAAAGGGCGGCCTGCGAGGGTCGCCCTTTTTCGTTGGATCAGCGGTAAAACGGCTCATTTTACCAGCGAAAATTCGCCGGTATCCTCGTCCAGCACATGCAGCAGCCCGTCCGAGATTGCGAAGAAAGCGCCGCGCAGGCGCAAGTCGCCGCTGGCTTCCTTGCGGCGGATGCAGGGGAAGGTGCGCAAGTTCGCTATGCTGACTTTGACGCCGGCCTGCTCCATCGCGCGCTCGGCTGGGCGGCCGCTGGTGCCGTACTGGCTTACCACATCCTCGCGCACGCCGTCGAGCAGGCCGATCCAGTCGTGGACGAAGCCGCCTACGCCCGGCTCGGTGCCGTGGAGCTCCTGCGTGAGTGCCGCGCGGCAGCCGCCGCACATGCCGTGGCCCAGCACTACGATCTTGCGCACTTTCAGCACCTGTACCGCAAATTCGAGCGCGGCGGACACGCCGTGATAGCCCGGCGAAGTCTCGAACGGTGGCACCAGCGCGGCCACGTTGCGCACCACGAACATTTCGCCCGGATCGGTATCGAAGATCTGCGCCGG
>CAIKKO010000156.1 GCA_903828025.1 uncultured Sphingomonadales bacterium | reverse complement strand
GTACGGCAAGGGGGGCATCGGCAAGAGCACCACCTCGTCGAACCTGTCGGTGGCGTTTTCAAAACTGGGCAAGCGCGTGCTGCAGATCGGCTGCGACCCCAAGCACGACTCGACCTTCACGCTCACCAAGAAGCTGATGCCGACGGTGATCGACGTCCTCGAAACCGTGGAATTCCACGCCGAGGAACTGCGGCCCGAAGACTACATGTTCGAAGGCTTCAACGGCGTGATGTGCGTCGAAGCCGGCGGCCCGCCCGCGGGCACCGGTTGCGGCGGTTATGTCGTGGGGCAGACGGTCAAGCTGCTCAAGCAGCACCACTTGCTCGAAGACACCGACGTCGTGATCTTCGACGTGCTAGGCGATGTGGTCTGCGGTGGCTTTGCTGCGCCGCTCCAGCATGCCGAGCGCGCGATCATCGTGACAGCCAACGACTTCGACAGCATCTTCGCGATGAACCGCATCGTCGCAGCCATCAACGCCAAGTCGAAGAACTATGATGTGCGCCTCGCCGGGATCGTTGCCAACCGCTCGGCCGGGACCGACGAGATCGACCGCTTCAACAGCGCGATCGGCCTCAAGCGCCTCGCCCACTTCAAGGATCTCGACGAGATCCGCCGCTCGCGCCTCAAGAAGTGCACGCTTTTCGAGATGCCGGACAGCCCGGAAGTGATCAAGGCGCGCCAGGAATATCTCAACCTTGCTCGCATCCTCTGGGCCGGCGCGCCCGCGCTCGAAGCAACGGCGATGAAGGACCGCGATATCTTCGATTTCCTGGGGTTTGAATGATGGCAACGCGCGCATCTTCCGGCTTTGACGCCCAGGTCTCCCGCCACGGTTCGCGCTTCGAAGCTCAGCGCGACAAGCTGACGACCTATTTCGACAGCACCGCGCGCAAGGCGTGGATCGACCTGACGTCGGACGCGAAAGTCAGCGGCATCCGTGCAACGGTGCGCGCGGGCCGCGATGCCATGCGCGATGTGCTGCTGGGCTGGCTGCCGCATGATCTGCGTCGGATGCGCGTGCTCGATGCCGGGTGCGGCACCGGTGCGCTCAGCGTACTGGCGGCGCGGCGCGGGGCTGAAGTGGTCGGCGTGGACGTGGCCGGCGGGCTCGTTGCCATTGCGCGCGAACGCTGCCCCTCGTTCCTCGGCCACGGCCGCATCCACTGGCGCGTGGGCGACATGCTCGATCCCGCGCATGGCCGCTTCGATCATGTCGTCGCGATGGATTCGCTGATCCACTACCGCCCGGAAGACATCATCGCCACGCTGGTTGCACTCGCCGAGCGCTGCGACGGTTCGATCGTGTTCACCCACGCGCCCTCCACACCGATGCTGCGCGCGATGCACACGATGGGCCTGATGTTCCCGCGCAGCGACCGCGCGCCCGCGATCGTGCCAGTGCGCGACGCGGACCTCGTTGTGATGATCGAGGAAGCCATGCCCGGCTGGCATGTTGGCCGCACGCACCGCGTCGGCACCGGCTTCTATATTTCCAACGCCCTCGAACTGGTGCGCGACTGACCATGACCGGAACACCCGCCATGACCGACACTATCCCGCAGACCCGCCTTTCGCGGATGGCGGGCCAGTGGACGCGCGTGGCGATGACCTGGCTGCCCTTTGCCGACGCGGCCAGCGCCGAGCTGCCCCTGCCCCGGCTGCTGCGCCTCGCGCTGTTTCAAGTGAGCGTGGGCATGGCAACGGTGCTCCTCAACGGCACGCTCAACCGCGTGATGATCGTCGAGCTGCACACCCCGACCTGGCTGGTTTCGCTGCTGATCGCGATGCCGCTGCTGTTTGCACCGCTTCGCGCGCTGATCGGCCACAAGTCCGATACTCACCGCTCGGTACTCGGCTGGCGCCGCGTACCCTATATCTGGTTCGGCACGCTGATGCAGTGGGGCGGTCTCGCGATCATGCCCTTCGCGCTGCTGCTGATGAGCGAGACGCGCACGTTCTACACCGGCCTTGGCGGGGGCGCGCTGGCCTTTCTGCTGACGGGCGCCGGCCTCCATGTGACGCAGACCGCCGGCCTTGCGCTCGCGACCGACCTTGCGCGCGAGGACAAGCGCCCGCGCGCAGTGGCGCTGCTCTATGTGATGCTGCTGGTGGGCATGATGGTTTCGGCCTTCGTGATCGGCGGCCTACTGGTGCCCTTCAGCCCGACCCGGCTGGTGCAGGTGATCCAGGGTGCGGCAGTCGTCACGCTGGTGCTCAACATTACCGCGTTGTGGAAGCAGGAAGGCCGCAATCCTGGCGCGACTGCCAAGGATCGCGAAACGCCGGAATTCCGTGACGTGTGGCGCGAATTCGTGGCCGAGCCCCACACAGTCCGCCTCCTTTCGGCCATCGGCCTCGGCGCGGCGGCCTTTGCGATGCAGGATGCGCTGCTCGAACCCTATGGTGCCGAGCTGCTTGGCCTGACCGTCGGGTCGACGACGATGCTGACGGGTTCGTGGGCGATGGGCGCGATTGCCGGATTCTCGCTTTCGACGCGCGTGCTGGAGCGCGGCTTCGATCCGCTGCGGCTGGCGGGCGCCGGGATGGTCGGCGGGATCTGCGCGTTCATTCTCGTACTGCTGGCAGCGCCGCTCCATGCGCCGCTCCTCCTCGCGATCGGCGCGGGCTCGATCGGCTTCGGCATCGGGCTGTTCTCGGTCGGCACCCTGATCGCAGCCATGTCGCTCGCGCAGCGTGGCGATTCGGGCGTGGCGCTGGGGGCTTGGGGCGCAGTGCAGGCGACGGCTGCGGGCAGCGCGCTCGCGGTAGGCGGCGTGATCCGCGACACTGTGACGTGGCTGAGCGGGCCCAGCGGCCGCGCGGCGGGCTATGCCACGGTCTACAGCCTGGAAATTGTGATGCTGATCATGGCGCTGGTCGTGCTGGGGCCGCTTGCGGGCAAGCGCATCGGGATCGCTGGCGATCTGCCCGGGGGGCAGATGGCCATCCCCGAGTTTCCGACATGAGTGTGGTGCCAAATTGAGTGCGGTGGTGGGAATTGCGGCCTCCGGGGCCCTGATCCGGGAAAGGAACGTTCGATGAAAAGCGCATATATTGTTGGCTCGATTGACGGGGCGGAGCTCTCGCTCGCCGCGTTCTTCCTCTTCTTCGTGGCGCTGGTGTTCTGGCTTCAGCGCGAAAGCCGCCGCGAAGGCTATCCACTCGAAGACGAATTGACCGGCAAGCTTGAAAGCGAAGGCGGCTTCCTTTCGATGGCCACGCCAAAGCTCTTCCGGTTGCCGTTCGGCCGCGGGATCGTCTCGTTCCCGCTTCCGGCCGGCGAGGGCCGCGAACCGGTGGACATCGCCGCGAAGCGTTTCGAGAACTTTCATGGCGCACCCTACGTTCCAACGGGCAATCCCCTGGTTGATGGCGTTGGGCCAGCCGCCTGGGCGGAACGTCACCCAGAACCCGAGTTGACACTTGATGGCCGCATTAAGGTAGTCCCCTTGCGAATCGCGAAGGATGTCTGGCTGGAGTCGCGCAGCCCGGACGCGCGCGGCATGCCGGTCGTCGCGGCCGACGGCAACGTCGCAGGAACCGTGAAAGACATCTGGGTCGACCGCTCGGAGACCATGGTGCGCTATTACGAGGTCGAAGTCCCTGCGCACGGCGGTGGTACCCGCCATGTCCTGTTGCCCTCTAACTGCACCAGGATTCGGGGTCGGACCGGCCCGGTCCGGGTGGTCTCGATCACAGCGGCCCAGTTCTCGGATGTCCCGGCAACCGCCCATCCCGAACAAGTCACCTGCCGCGAAGAAGACCGCATCATGGGCTACTACGCTGGCGGCTACCTCTACGCAACACCCTCACGTCAAGAGCCCCTGCTATGAGCGCCCTCTTTCATGGGGGTGCGCCCCCCGACGAGCAAGTCCTTTGGGAAGGACGCCCAACGTGGCAGTCGATCCTGCGTCACGTCTTTCACGTGCGCGCACTCGTACTCTATTTCATCGCGATCGTGATCTGGCAGATCGTCGATGCCCTGTCTGCAGGTGAGCCTGGCAATAACCTGATGGCGAGCACGGCTGGCTTTGCAGGGCTGGCTTTGGGTTGTCTAGCGATCCTGTCGCTGATGGCCTGGTTAATCTGGCGAACGACGACGTACCTCATTACCGATCGCCGAGTGGTTCTTCGATTTGGCATAGCCCTACCCGCGACACTCGATGTTCCACTCAATTTGGTCCAGAACGCGTCGGTAAAAATGCATTCGGATGGCACGGGCGACATTTCCATTGAATTGCCCAAGGACCAGCGAATTGCGCCGCTATTGCTCTGGCCCCATCTCAAGCCATGGCAACTGACCAAACCCGAGCCGATGCTGCGCGGAATCAGCGAACCCGAAAAGGTGGCTGAACTCTTTGCGACGGCCCTAAGTGCGCACGGGCGCCTGAATGACTCGCCCGCAGTTGACGGAGATCGATCATGACGCAACCCAATCACACGAACGGCATCCTCGCGGCACTTGAGCGAGAGCGGGCGTTTGACCAGGCTCATGACGAGGAACACGACAACCAGGTTCCAAAAGTTCCACTCTAT
>CAIKKO010000155.1 GCA_903828025.1 uncultured Sphingomonadales bacterium | reverse complement strand
TCGCCCGCCAGTGCGCACCGGCTGTCCACGCCGGGCAAGGCGCTGGGCGATCTGTATTTCTTCTGGCTCCACGTGCGCTGGCTTTCGGTCGGGCTGTTCGCGATGTTCGTCGCTTCGCTGCTGCCCAAGGAAACCACGCGGCGGCTGGCGATCCTGCTGGCGGGCGCGATGCTGGTTGCGCTGGTGCTGGTGCCGATCGTGGGCAGCGAAGTGAAAGGCGCGCGGCGCTGGCTGTTCATTGGCTTCAGCCTGCAGCCTTCCGAGTTCCTCAAGCCCGGCTTTGCCATCGCGGTGGCGTGGATCCTCTCGTGGCGCGTGCGCGATCCGAACATTCCGGTGATCGCGATTTCCATCGGCCTGATGGGCCTCGTCGGCGCCTTGCTCATGGCACAGCCCGATTTCGGGTCGACCGTGCTGTTCTGCGGCGTGTGGTTCGTGCTCGTGCTGCTGTCGGGCCTCAGCCTCAGCAAGATCGGCTGGAGCGTGGGCGGCGGCATCGTGATCGTCGTGCTCGCCTATCTGTTCTACCCCAACGCCACGCACCGCATCGACGCGTTCGTATCAGGCGGCAGCGAGTTCGATCAGGTGGACCTTGCCATGCGCACGCTGGTCAGCGGTGGGTGGAGCGGTTCGGGGCTGTGGCTCGGCAGCCGCAAGATGGCGCTCCCTGAGGCGCATACCGACTATATCTTCTCGGTGATCGGTGAGGAATTCGGCCTGATTGCCTGCGGGGTGATCGTGATGCTCTATTGCGCCATCGTGGTGCGCGTGATGCTGCGCTTGGCCGATGAGGAGGACTTGTTCACGATCCTCGCCGCCGCCGGGCTGACCGCGCAGCTGGCAGGGCAGGCCTTCATCAACATTCTCGTCAATCTCCAGCTGTTCCCGTCCAAGGGCATGACCTTGCCGCTGATCAGCTATGGCGGCTCCTCCACCATCGCCTTGTTGCTCGGGGTCGGGTTCCTGCTCGCTATCACCCGCCGCAATCCCTATCTCTCGCGCGAGACGCCAGACTTCAGGGAGCCCGCGCGCCAATGACATCCGCGACCCGCCATTTTGTCCTCGCCGCAGGCGGCACCGGCGGCCATCTGCTGCCCGCTTTCGCGCTGGCGACCGAGCTGGACCGGCGCGGGCATCATGTCGCGCTGGTGACCGACGAGCGCGGCGCGAAGATACCCGGCAAGCCCGCGTTCCTCCCGGCGCACGTGCTGCCCGCCGGGCGCATGGGCAAGAACCCGGTCGCGCTGGCCAAGGCGCTCTCCGCGATCTGGAAGGGCCGCGCGATGGCGCTGCGCCTGTTTGAAAGCTTCCAGCCCGCCTGCGTCGTCGGCTTTGGCGGCTATCCGGCGCTCCCCGCGCTGCTGGCCGCGCGGTCGGCGCGCATCCCCACGGTGATCCACGAGCAGAACGCGGTGCTGGGCCGGGTCAATCGCTATCTGGCAGGGCGGGTGGATGCCATCGCCACCGCGTATATGGAGGTCGAAAAGCTCGATCCCAAGCTGTGGCCGAAGGTCCACCGCGTCGGCAATCCGGTGCGCCCCGAAGTGCTGGCCTTGCGCGGCGAGGCGTTCCCCGCGTTCAGCGAGGACAGCCTGTTTCGCGTGCTCGTCACGGGCGGCAGCCAGGGCGCTTCGATCCTGGCCGAAGTGGTGCCCGATGGCCTCGCCATGCTGCCGCCTGCGCTGCGCCACCGCCTGCAGGTGACGCAGCAGTGCCGCCCCGAGGATATCGAGGCGGTGCGCGCGCGCTATGCCGGGCACCAGATCCCCGCCGAACTCGGCACCTATTTCGAGGATATGGCGGGCCGCCTTGCCGAAACGCACTTGTTCATCGGCCGCGCCGGAGCCTCGACCATTGCCGAGCTGACTGCCGTCGGCCGCCCCGCGATTCTGGTGCCGCTGCCCATCGCGACCGACGACCATCAGGCGGTCAACACGCGCGAGATGGTCAAAGCCGGCGGCGCGCGCGCGATCCGCCAGACGGGCTTCACCCCCAAGGAACTCGCCAAGCAGATCCAGACCATGGCGCTCAACCCCGGCGCGCTTGCCAATGCCGCGCATGCGGCGTGGAACTGCGGGCTGCCGAACGCGGTCAAGGACCTCGCCGACCTCGTCGAAGGCTTCGGCGGCGTGCCGCTGATGGATGTGATCCGCGTGGAGGGCATGCCGCAGGCGACGAGTACGACGCAGGCACTGGCACGGGAGCACGCCGAATGAAGGGCTCCCACTTCAATCCTCCCTATTTTTGCGCAGCACAAATGGGGAGGTGGCAGCCCGCAGGGCTGACGGAGGGGTTCTTCCTCGCCGCACTT
>CAIKKO010000154.1 GCA_903828025.1 uncultured Sphingomonadales bacterium | reverse complement strand
GGGAGGCCCAGTGTGACGTTCACGCCCTCGTCGAAATCGAGCACCTTGATCGGGATGAGCGCCTGATCGTGGTACATGCAGATCGCCGCGTCATACGTCGCGAGGGCTTCGGCGTGGAACATGGTATCCGCCGGAAGCGGCCCGCGCGCGTCGATCCCGGCTGCGCGCAATGCGGCGACGGCGGGGGCGATCAGGTCGCGGTCCTCGGTGCCCATGCGGCCGTCCTCGCCCGCGTGGGGGTTCAGCCCGGCGAGCGCGAGGCGGGGGTGCTCGACGCCGAAATCGCGGCGCAGCGCAGCGGCGGCGATGGCCGAGCGGGCGCGGATAAGCTCGATGGAGAGCAGGCCCGGCACTTGGGCCAACGCGACGTGGACGGTGATCGGCACGACGCGCAAATGCGGGCCCGCCAGCATCATCACCGCGTTTTCGGGGGTGATACCGCAGGCCTCCGCGACGAATTCGGTCTGCCCGGGCTGGCTGAAGCCGATGCGGGCGAGGCGGCTCTTGGCGATGGGGCCGGTGACGAGCGCCGCGGCTCCGCCCTGCTTGACGAGGCCGGTCGCGGTCTCCAGCGAACGCAGCGCCAGTTCCGCCCCGGCATCGTCGGGCGCGCCGGGGGTGTATTCGCAGGTGCCCACGTCGATGACCGGGAGCGCGCGGGGAAACACGGCTGCGGCCTCGTCCGGCCCGCCAATGGATTGCACCGGGATATCAAGCCCGCGCGACTTGGCGGCGGCTTCGATCACCGCGCGGCTGCCAACTGCGAAGAACGGCGGCAGGGCTTCCGCCTCGCGGACGGACCATGCCGCAGCGATCAGTTCGGGGCCGACGCCGGCGGGATCGCCGATGCTGATGGCGAGCGGGAGAGTGGGGGAAAGGGGCGCGCTCATGCCCCGGGCCTCAGTTGTATTCAATCACCGCATCGCGCCTGAGATCGCGCAAGTACGTCTGCGCGCGCTTGTTCACGCGGTCGTCTTCCATCTGCGATTGTAGCTGTTCGAAGTTCGGGCCGGATTCGACCTTGGGATCATCACGCCCGCACAGCATCAGCACGCGCACGCCGTCCTCGATCGAGCCGAAGGGCGGGGTGGTTTCGCCCACCGAGAGCTTGAGGATCGTGTCCTGCAGCGCGCTCGGCAGATCGCGCACCTTGATCTGGTCGTTGGCGACGACCGAGGCACCCATCGGCGTGGCGGCGGCTTCGGCCGCGCCGCAGCCGTGGATGTCCTTGGTCATCTTCGCGAAAGCGGCGGCCTTGGCGGCGGCGTCCTTTTCCGGCGTGCCCTTGGGGAAGGCAATCGAAATCTGCTTGAGGCTGAGCAGCGCATCGCGCGGATCGGCGGTGAGCACCTGACGCTTGTCGATCAGATAGAGAATCGAATAGCCGCCGCGCAGCTCGATCGGGCCGACCAGCTGGCCGGGGTTCATCTGGGCTGCGGGCCCTGAGAGTTCGGCGGGCAATTGGGCCAGTTTGATCCAGCCGAGATCGCCGCCCACCGCAGCGGTCGAGGCTTCGGAATACTGGCGCGCATAAGCGACGAAGCTGCCGCCGCCCTTGAGCTGCTCCATGATCTTCTGCCCGTTGGCGAGGACTTGCGTCTTGGTCTCGTCGGTGGCGGAGAGGAAGATTTCGCCGATGCGGTATTCCTCGGTGCCCTTGGCGGCCTTCAGGCGGTCCATCATTTCTCGCACTTCGCCGTCGGAGACGTTGATAAACGGCTGGACGTTGCGGCGCAGCAGGCGCTGCCACGCCAGTTCACCTTTGATCTGGCGCTTGAGCGAGGCCGAG
>CAIKKO010000153.1 GCA_903828025.1 uncultured Sphingomonadales bacterium | reverse complement strand
CCTAAGCTCCGATCCGTGGATCCCCATAAAGTACCGGGCGGCGGCTCAATGAAGTGGGAGATATGTCGTGCGGCGCAGGGTTCTTGTGCGACTTGAGGTCCTTTCAAGCCCGGCATGCGGCACTGCCATCGCCTTGCTTGCACCTTTTGTGTTGTCGGCACCGTCTCCGGCTCTGTCTCCGGCTCTGGCGGCGGAACATCCCGCCACGATCGAGGCCACGGCAAGCGCGCGCTATTCACGAGAGGCCCACAGGCACTTCTTCAGCGAGCCCCAGCTCAACCCGGTACTGACCAGCAGCCCCCGCACCCGAAGCACGGTGATTAACGGCACGCTGCTGGATAGCCAGGCCTTGAACAGCCGGTCGCCGGACTTGGCGCTGCGCTGGGAGGCCGCCACCAAGCCGGCCGGCTTCTCCAACAGCGCAATCGCGGCCACCGGCAATGCCGCGCAAGGCGAGAGCATCGGCTGATGCGCGATGCCGCCATGGCGGGGTTGCAGGGAACGGACCGCTATCGATCAAGGGGCAGAGAGAGGCAGAAAATTGTGCGAAGGAGCTTACGGGCATGAACCTTGAGACCAACTTGCCTCTCCCCGCTGAGCCGGGGGCCGAACCCGGCGCGGCGCGTTGCCCGGGGCCCAGCACCCGCGACATCATCCTCGCTGACGGGCAGGAGGTTCCGCCGGCCCTGATCGCCGAGGCCTATGCCTTCGCCGGTGATGCCGACATCGCCTACGACCGCTACACTTCGCGCGAATTCATGGCGCGCGAGTTTTCCGGCATGTGGGCGCGCACTTGGCAATGGGCCGCGCGCGAGGAGCACATCCCCGGCGCGGGCGACTATATCACGTACGACATCGGCCCCTGGTCGATCCTGATTGTGCGCGGCGATGACGGCGAGATCCGCGCCTATCGCAACGTCTGCCTGCACCGCGGCACACAGCTCAAACCGTCGGACAGCACCGGCCATTACCCCGAGCTGCGCTGCCCGTTCCACGGATGGCGCTGGACGCTGGAGGGCGAGCTGATGCACCTGCCGTGCCGCTGGGACTTTCCGCACGTGAAGGACGCGGAATTCCGCCTCCCGCAAGTGCGGATGGAGACCTGGGGCGGGTTCGTTTTCATCAACCTCGATCCTGAGGCGCGACCGCTGGCCGAGCAGCTGGGGCCGCTGGCCGAGCATCTCACCGGACGCTGGGACCTCGCCGACAGGCGCATTGCGCTGCACATCCAGAAGGAGCTGCCGACCAACTGGAAGGCCGCGCAGGATGCCTTCCTCGAGGCGTCCTTGAAAACAGTTGGTTCAGCGCGCACGCCAATAAACGCCTGCTGCTTGATACCGACGGCATGCCGCTCAAGGCTGGCCTTGCCCATGAGACCTACCGCAACGAAGGTCATGCACCCGATTCTGAAGCGAGGATTGCCGCTTTCAAGGCGCGTAAGATCTGAGGATTTGTGAGCCCAATCCTCAGTCGCTAGTCTTTTGGGCACAGTCCATCTGGTATGAGGCCGTACGCCTCGGCAGGGTTCGAATTCTGGCTGCGGATGTTTCAGGCAGCTTTGTCCGCATGTTTGCGGTGAATAACGCTTGCCTTGCGGAGAAAATCATCCACATTCACCGCACGAGGTGCGGAGATTATGCGCTACATTCATATGCTGCCCGAATGGCCAAGTTTCCGGTGGCGTGAAGCCGACATCACTGCGCCACTGGCAGCGGTTCGACACCGGCAGGGGCGACTCATCGGCCGAATGGAAAGCCTTGGTTTCGAACTGCGCAGTGAAGCGATCCTGGCCACTCTTACAGACGACGTGATCAAATCCAGTGAAATCGAGGGCGAGGATCTCGATAGGGATCAGGTTCGCTCATCGATTGCCCGCCGCCTTGGCATGGATATCGCGGGTGCCATCGAGTGGGATCGCAACGTCGAAGGTGTTGTCGAGATGATGCTCGACGCAACCCAGAACCTTGCGCAACCGCTGACCGAAGGACGCCTGTCCGACTGGCACGCGGCGCTGTTCCCGACTGGCCGAAGCGGAATGGCACGCATCACTGTAGGCGGTTGGCGGCTGGACCGGGATGGGCCAATGCAAGTCGTCTCGGGTCCTTACGGCCGCGAGAAGGTGCACTATCAGGCGCCAGCAGCCGAACTGCTTACTGAAGAAATGATCGCGTTCCTCGCATGGTTCGAAGGCCCAACCGACTTCGATGCGGTGATCAAGGCGGCCCTGGCGCACCTATGGTTTGTCACAATCCATCCGTTCGACGACGGCAACGGCCGCATCGCTCGGGCCATTACCGACATGGCTTTAGCGCGCTCAGAAGAGAGCCCCCAGCGATTCTATTCCATGTCTGCTGAGATCCGCCAGCGACGCAAGGGGTACTACGACATTCTAGAGAGGACCCAGAAGGGCGACCTCGATGTCACGGACTGGCTGGTTTGGTTCCTCGATTGCTTGGACGGGGCTATCAATCGTTCCGAGAACGAGTTGCAGCACGTGCTGGAAAAAGCCCGTTTCTGGGAGGCAAACCGCGAGACGCAGCTCAACGACCGCCAACGGCTGATGCTCAACAAGCTGATCGATGGCTTCGAAGGAAAGCTCACCTCCTCCAAATGGGCGAACATCGCCAAATGCTCACAGGACACCGCACTGAGGGATATTGAGGCATTGATTGCTTTGGGAATTCTGGAGAAAGAACCAGCCGGTGGTCGGAGCACCAGCTATAAACTTGGCCAGAGGCCGAACTGATCGCTGGAAAACCTATCGATTGGGCCTGCGGTTTGGTGCCTCTACCGTATGTCTGGCCAGCACTGTGGGTCCACGTGTGGGTCCAGCTCTTGAGAAGATTCTATTTTCTCATTTCAATCAATGGCCTGTGCCGAAAAATTGGATGACTCCGTCTCCGCCAGAACCCGCACTT
>CAIKKO010000152.1 GCA_903828025.1 uncultured Sphingomonadales bacterium | reverse complement strand
GATGCCGATTTCCTCAAGGGCTGGCGCGCGGACAAGGCGCTTTCGGGCGGCGGCATCCTGATTGATCAGGGCATCCACATGCTCGATCTGTTCCTTTACCTCGGCGGCACCTTTGATGAAGTGCAGGCCATGGTTTCGAGCCTCTACTGGCAGCAGCCGGGGATCGAGGACAACGTGTTCGCCCAGCTGCGCAACTCCAAGACCGGCCTGATCGCCTCGCTCCATTCGACCATGACCCAGTGGCGGCACCTGTTCAGCCTCGAGGTGTTCATGGAGCGCGGCTACATGGTGCTCAACGGCCTCAAGACCTCGAGCAATTCCTACGGGCAGGAGCAGCTGGTCGTGGCCAACAACCGCGCCAAGGCCCCGGCCGCCAACTGGGAAGACGAAGAGCGCTTCACTTACGAGGTCGATACTTCGTGGGACGATGAAATGCAGATCTTCTTCGACGCGGTCGAAAAGGGCATGCCGATTGCGGCGGGCAGCTCGGCCCACGCGCTCGAGGTGATGGACGTGATCGACCGGATCTACAAGAACGAACGGCTCGAATCCGATCTGCTCTACACCGATCTCAACGCCAAACGGGCCTGACCCGCTTACCGCATTTTGCGCATCCAGCCGCGCCGCAGGGCGCACAGAGGAGTATCCACCATGAGCAAAGAATTCCTGGACGCCTACTTCGACGAGTATCGCCGTCTGTCGTTCCCGGCGGAAGTCTATCCGCTGATCGAACAGTACGGCGAACTGGCCACGCGCGTGCGCAATGCCGGCGGCAAGCAGATGTTCGCGGGCAACGGGGCCAGCGCATCGGCTGCCGAACACGGCGCGGTCGATTTCACCAAGCAGGGCAAGGTCCGTTCGATGACCTTCCACGATCCCAACCTGATCACCTGCTTTGCCAACGACTTTGGCTATGACCACTGGATGGCCAAGGCGATCGAGCATCACTACAAGCCCGAGGACGCCGTGGTGCTGATCTCGGTTTCGGGCACTTCGCCTTCGGTGGTCAATGCCGCCAAGTTTGCGCGCGAGGCCGGCCTGCCGGTGGTGAGCTTTACCGGCCGCGATCCGAACAACCCCCTGAAGCAGCTCTCCGACCTTGCCTTCCACGTGCCGAGCGACGCGTACAACCTCGTCGAATGCGTGCACTGCATCTGGATCACGGCAACGATCGACCTGCTGATCGGCAGCCCGGTCTACGAAACCCGCGCCTACGAACTCTGATCCCGGTAATGTCCGAAAGAGCCGCGCGCGTGACGCCTGAGGAACTCCTGGCCCTGCGGGCCGGGCGCGCGCGGCGCGTGGTCTCGCCCGGCGAACTGCCGGGCGATGCTGCGGCTGCTTATGCCCTTGCGGGCGAGACCGTGGAACGGGCCGGCAAGCCGGTCGGCGCGTGGAAGCTGGGCGCGACGACGGCCGGCACGCGCGCAACGTTCCAGACGGAGACGATCTATTTCGGCGCGCTGTACGCCGAGGAAATCTGGACGCTGGGCACGAGCCCGGCGCTTATGCCGCCGCCGGTGTTCCGGGCCGAGGCCGAGATCGCCTTCCGCCTCGCGGTCGATATCGCCCCCGGCGATGCCGCGCGTCTGGCGGAGAGCGCCGCGCCCGAAACACTATTCGATGCCTGGACCCCGGCGCTCGAAGCGCCCTATTCGTGCATCATCAATATCCCCGAAGCCGGGCTGACCGCACTGCTGACCGACCGCTGTGCGGCGGGCGCGCTGTTCCTCGGCCCCCCGCGCGCCAATGTGCTGGACCCGGCCATCGCCAGCGAGATCGCAATCCTGATCGGCGGCACCAAGGCGGCGGCGGCGGCTGCGCCCGCAGCGCTGCTGATGAGCCCGATGGAGGCTGCGCTGGGCTTTGTGGTCGAGGCTGGACGCCACGGCGTTGCGCTCAGCCGGGGCCAGTGGATCTCGACCGGCGGAATCACCCCCTGCATTGATCTGCCGACCGATGGCCGCGCGATCGGCCTCGCCTTCGCGGGGGAGCCAGTGTTCACGCTCGATCTGCTGCCGTCCCCGGAAGCGGTTCAGGCATGAAGCCGACGCTGGCCCTGCTTGCCGCGCATGTCGCGGAGGCCGCCGCCATGGCCAGCGGCGTGCGGCCGCAGGCCATCGAGCAGAAGAGCCTGCACGATTTCGTGACCGACATGGACCGGCGGCTGGAAGACCATCTGCGCACCGTGCTGGGCCCGCTGTTCGGCGTGCCGGTGCTGGGCGAGGAAAGCATTGCCGAAGACGAGCTGCTCCCGCCCCGCGCGGTGGTGGTCGATCCGCTCGACGGCACGAGCAACTGGATCGCGGGGCTGCCGTTCGCAGCAGTATCGGTCGCCTATGTCGAGAACGGCGTCAGCACGATGGCGGCGGTCGTCGCGATTGATAGCGGCACGGTCTATGCGGCGGAGGCAGGCGGCGGCGCATGGCGCAACGATGTCCGCCTCTCGCTCGCCGGGACGCCGCCGCAATCGCTGATGGCGCTGTCCACCGGGCTGCTCGACACGCTGGACGGTTCGGACGGGTTCCGCACGCTCCGCCGCTTCGGCAAGCTGCGCAATTTCGGCTCGCAGGCGCTGCAGCTTTGCGCGGTGGCGCAAGGGGCGCTGGCCTTCAATGCCTCGATCGAGGCGCGGCTGTGGGACGACGCGGCCGGGCGCCTGATCGCGACCGAAGCCGGTGCGTTCTATGAGGCCATGCTCGATCCGGCAGAAGCCGCGCGCCCCGCCGCGAAGCAGCACTGCCTGTGCGCGCATCCCGCCATCGCCGACGAGCTTGCGGCCATTCTCACCCCTTTCCTTCGATCCAGCCGGAGTTGACCGCCGATGGGCAAGACTATCGCCATGATCCCCGCCCGCATGGGCTCGCAGCGCCTCGCCAAGAAGAACTTGCGCGAATTGCAGGGCGTGCCGCTGATCGTGCGCGCGATCCGCAAGTGCCATGAGGCCGGGTGCTTCGACGAGATCTGGGTCAATTCGGAAAACGCCGAGTTCGGCCCGATTGCCGAAGCCGAAAACGCGCGCTTCCACCAGCGCCCGGAGGAGCTGGGCAACAACAACGCCACTTCGGAAGATTTCGTCACCGAATTCTTTGGGGTGCATGATTGCGAGCGGCTGGTGCAGGTCCATTCGATCGCGCCGCTGCTGACGGCAGCCGAAGTGCAGGGTTTCGTCACGGCATGGCAGGGCAGCACGCATGACGTGATGCTCTCGTGCATCGAGGATCAGATCGAGGTCGCGTTTCAGGGCGTGCCGGTCAACTTCACGTTCGCCGAAAAGACCAACAGCCAGGACCTGACCCCGGTGCAGCGCATCACGTGGTCGATCACCGGCTGGACCCGCGAGACGTTCCTTGCCGCCAAAGCTGCGGGCCAGACCGCGACCTATGCCGGTTCGGTCGGCTTCTTCCCGGTCAGCGCGATTTCGGGCCATGTGATCAAGACGCAGAGCGATCTCGACGTGGCCGAGGCGCTGCTCGCGGCTTCGGCCGATAGTGTGGCGGAAGGCTGAGCCATGACCAAGCGCATCCTCGTGTCGAACATCATGATGCTGAACGAGCGCCCCCGCTTCGAGGCGGAAATCCGCGCGCGCGGGTGGGAGCCGGTGTTTCCCGAGGTCGACCAGTTCCTCAGCGAAGACGCGTGCCTTGGCTTTGCGGGCCAGTTCGACGGCTGGCTGGCGGGCGATGACCGCATCACGCGCGCGGTGCTCGAAGCGCACCTGCCGCGCCTCAAAGGCATTGCCAAGTGGGGCACCGGGCTCGACAGCATCGACCTTGCGGCGGCGGCGGAGCTGGGCATTCCGGTGAAGAACAGCCCGGCCGCGTTCTCCGAAGCCGTTGCCGAAGTGGCGATTGGCTACATGCTCATGCTCACCCGCTCGCTGCTCGCGATTGATCAGGGGGTGCGGGCAGGCGAGTGGCCCAAGCCGCGCGGGCTCGGGCTGTTTGGCCGGACTTTGGGCCTGATCGGCTACGGCGCGATTGGGCAGGGCATCGCCCGGCGGGCGCGGGGCTGCGGCATGACCATTATCGCGCACGACCCGCCGCTCGCCGCCGCGCGGCCCGATATGGAGGGCGTGACCTTCATGGACGTGGACGCGCTGATGGCTGAGGCCGACGTGGTGGCACTCGCTTGCAACCTGACCGCGGAAAACCGCCATATCATCAACGCCGCGCGGCTTGCGCTGATGAAGCCGGAAGCCATCGTGGTCAATGTCGGGCGCGGGCCGCTGGTGGACGAAGCGGCGCTGATCGCGGCGCTGGAAGCCGGGCAGATCGCGGGCGCGGGGCTCGACGTGTTCGAGGAAGAGCCGCTGCCGATGGATAGCGCGCTGCGCCGCCTGCCGAACGTGGTGCTGGGCAGCCACAACGCCAACAACCTCCACTCGGCGGTGGAGCATGTCCACGCCAATACGCTGGCGAATCTCGACGGAATCCTGGCCGATTGAAATGCGCGGGGCAGCAATCTCGGGACTGGCGGCGATGGTCTGGCCGGACCGGCTGCGGCGGGTCAATTTCACCAATCCGCTGAACGGTCGGCGCTGGCTGCAGCTGCTCGCCCCCGATCCGCGCCACGGCATCCGGTTTCAGCCTGATCTCGACCTTGCGAAACCGGAACTCGGCTTCAGCTTCAGGTCGAACCGGCTTGGTTTGCGCGGGCCGATGGCCACCGATGCGCCGCGCGTGCTGCTCGGCACATCGTTTGCCATGGGGCTGTCGGTCGACAATGGCGATAACTGGTACGAGCAGCTGCTGGAGCCGGGCCAATGGTTCAATGCCGCCATGCCGGTCGGCCCGCAGAACCAGATCCGCGTGCTCGACGATCTCTATACCGGCAGCGGCGAAACGCTGCTGTATGTGTATCATCCCAATGTGTGGAAGACCGCGCAAGGCTATCTCACTGCCGACCGCGCAGGGCGTGACATCTTCAGCGTCATGCGCTGGAAGGCCGACCGCGCCAGCACGCTCAAACTGCTGCCGCGCTGGCTGGCGAAGGAAGTGGCCAAGACCGGCTCAGGGCTGGCGCATTATGCGCGGATCGGCGGGGAACCGTGGTACTTCAACGCGGGGTACTGCCACCTCGATCTGGCGGCCCAGACCGGACTGTTCGAGGAGGTCATGGGCCATTTCAATGCGCTGTTCGCGCGCTTCGACAAAGTTGTGGCCCTGCGTGTGCCGATCAAGGAAGAACTCGCCGCCGAGCGGGGCTGGTCGCAGCAGTTGCAGACCCTCGCATCGGGCTATGACGCGTTCTGGAATGCCTTTGCAGGCCGGGTGGCGGGGCATGTCATCACGGCGGCGCTGCCGCGCGATGCGTTCGAATTCGGCGATTTCCTGCCTTACGACACCCACTGGAGCGCGCGCGGCAACGCAACTTTCTGTCGGCTCGCGCAGCCCATTCTGCGCAGCGCGGGCGTGACGGGATTGATCGGCCATGGCTGACAAGGAAACCCCAGCGACCGGTGCTCCCGGCATGCAAGTCGCCGAGGCCAAGAGCTTCGTGCGCAACATGAGCTGGTCGACATTTGCCACTTTGGCCCGCATCGCCATCGCCGGGGGAGCCCTCGCGCTGATCAGCCGGTTGGTTACGCCAGCCGAAATGGGGCTTTACGGCATCGGCTGGGCGGGCGCTTCATTCGGCTACACCATCAGCATGAACGGGGCGGCGCAGGCGATCATCGCGCTGCCGAACATGGAGCGCGCGCATATCGGTGCCGCGCAGTTCCTGTCGATGGCGATCGCGGCGGTGACGGCCGGGGTCTTGCTGGCCGCCGCCCCCTTTGCCCAAGATTTCTACCATTCCGCCGACGTTGGCCGTTCGGTCGTGATCGGAGCGCTGTTTGTGCCGCTCATGTGCCTTGGTGCGGTGGACATCGCGCGGGCGCAGAAGGCGCTGGAGTTTTCACGGCTGGCGGTGGTGCAGACCCTCGCCGTGCTGCTCGCGGCGATCACCGCGCTGGCGCTGGCGCTGGCCGGGCAGGGGCTCATCGCGCTGTTTGCGCTGCAGGGGCTGATCGGCTTTTTCGTGTTCGTCGTGTCGCGGCTGGCCGGTCCATCGCCCAGCTTCCATCGCTTCGGCTGGCGCCACTTGACCGATATCTGGGCCATCGGCCTGCACCTCTCGCTCGGCAGCCTGACCGGAGCCGTGTGGCTGAACTTGCCGCAGCTGGTGCTTGGCAAAGTGGCCCCGGTGGATGTCGTGGGGCTCTATGTGCTCTGTTCGCGGATCGTCCAACTGGTGTTCACGCAGCTTTCCGGGATGATCAACAACGTGATCTACCCGACGTTCGCGCGGCTGCGCGACAACCCCGCGCAAGTTGGCGCGACGTTCCTGCAAACCGTGCGCTTCACTTATTTCTGCCTGAACATGCCGCTGCTGATTCTCGCGGCGGCGCCGGGCGCGTTTCTCAAGGTTTACGGCGGCAGCCAGTGGTCCACGGGTGCGGTGGTGCTGTTTTATCTCGCTGTGGCCCAGATGATCCTCGCGCTCGGTGCCAACGTGTTTCCGACGTTCGCCGCGCTTGGCCGGCCGAGCGTGGCATGGCGTTGGAATCTGTTCATCACGTTCGTGCAAGGCACGGCGATTGTGGCTGTCGCATCGCACGGCATCGTGGCGGTGGTGCAGGCGCTGGCGGTGACGGCGGGTATCATGCCGCTCGCCGTGTGGTGGCTTGCGACGGTAACGCACTTCCGGATGCGCGATTATGCCCGCAACATGGCACCGATCATGGTC
>CAIKKO010000151.1 GCA_903828025.1 uncultured Sphingomonadales bacterium | reverse complement strand
ACCAGCAGCGTCTATGGGGCCAATCAGGCCATGCCGTTCAGCGAGCATGTCGGCGTCGACCATCCGCTGCAGTTCTATGCCGCGACCAAGAAGGCGAACGAGCTGATGGCGCACAGCTACAGCCATCTCTACCGCTTGCCGACCACGGGCCTGCGCTTCTTCACGGTCTATGGGCCATGGGGCCGGCCGGATATGGCGCTGTTTCTGTTTGCCAAGAACATCATCGCGGGCAAGCCCATCGACGTGTTCAACTATGGCAACCACACGCGCGATTTCACTTATGTGGCCGATATCGTCGAGGGTGTGATCCGCGCCTGCGATCAGGCCGCCGCGCCCAATCCGGCGTGGGATGCGCGCAACCCCGATCCCGCCACGAGCAACGCGCCCTACCGGATCTACAACATCGGCAACAACAACCCGGTCAAGCTAACGGAGTATATCGAGGCGCTGGAAGACGCGCTGGGCAAGAAGGCAGAGCGCAACCTGCTGCCGTTGCAAGCGGGCGATGTGCCCGATACCTTTGCCGATGTTTCGGACCTTGAGCGCGAACTGGGCTACAAGCCGGCCATGACGGTAAAACAGGGTGTCGCCAATTTCGTGAAGTGGTATCTGGAATACATGAACGCGGGCGCAGCCGCTGCCGGTTGACCGGTGCGGCGCGCGGCTGCGAAAGGCCGAACGAATGACTGCGACGCTTTCGCCAATCCTGCTGACTGATCAGCCCGCTTCGCCCGACGATCCCTTTGCCGAGGCCTGCTCGCTGATCCGCGCGTCGAACTGGCGTGAAGGGCTGGACGCTGCCAAGGCCGCAGCAGCTGGCGGCTACGAACCCGATGCCAAGGCGCAGCTGCTGATCGCTTTGGCCCGGCTGCGCGCGGGCGTGATCGGAGCAGAGGGGATCACCCCTGCCTTGATCCGCGACGCGGACGGGCGGCGCGACATGCGCGTGCTGGCGATTTCACCCTTGTTGCGCGCGGGGCAGATCGACGCGGCCGGGGTGCTGCTCGACACTCTGATCGAGGCGCTGCCCCCGCTCGCCGAAGATTATACGCAGCGCGGCGGCGTGCGCGCGCGCCAGCGCCGCTGGGACGAAGCGATTGCCGATGCCGACCGCGCCGAGCAGCTTGTCGGTGCCGGGGGCGGACAACTCGCCATGGTCGGCCGCATCCAATACCGGTTGCAGGCCGGGCGCGTGGATGAGGCGCTGGCGCTGGTGCGTGATATGGGCGGCGCACCGTCCGCCGAAGAACGCCTCACCGCGATCATGCTCGCCGTGCTGCTGCGCGCGCAGGCCTTTTCCGAGGCCGCCGATCTCGCGGCCAAAGTCGATCCGGAAACCGTGACCAGTGCTTCGCTCGCGGGCTATCTGGTGCAGGCGCTGTTTCGTGCCGGGCGTCATGCTGCGGCGATTGCGCTGGGCGAGGGTCTGGTGCGCGATGGGATTGAGGGCGCGATGTTGCGCTCGCATCTGGGGCAGGCGTGGCAGGCGGGCGGCGCACTCGCCGAGCGGGCGGAGCGCGCGATCAAGCATTTCGAGGCCGGGCTCGCGCTCGCGCCCGATGATATCCAGATGAACGCCGCGCTGGGCGATATCCTGCTGCGCGCGGGCAAAGTCGATGCCGCGCTCCCCTATCTCGCCAAGACCTGCGAGCTGCAGCCCAAACTGGCGCAAGTGCGCGCGCTCTATGCCCGCGCGCTCAAGCAGGCGGGCCAGTATGAGGCGGCGGCGGCTTCGTTCCGTATCCTGCTGACCTTGCTGCCCGAGGATGGCGGGCGCTGGCAGCGCTTTGCGGCGGGCGCGCTCGCGCAGGCCGGGCACCGCGATGAGGCGGCGGAGGTGTTTGACGCCTATGTCGCCAAGCGCCGTGCCGGGTTGCCGCCCACCTTTGATGAAGGGCTCACCGCGCTTTGGGACCGCCTTGATACGGCAAAGATCCCCGAAGGGCGGCTCGATTGGGCCTGGTCGCTGCGCGATCCCGCCTCCACGTTGGACCGCGCCGAATGGGAACGCCGCGCCAAGTGGGGCCATCTGGCGGATCACTACTTGCTCGATTGGCTCGAATGCCGCGACGATCAGGCGCATGAGGCAATGGTCCATTTCGCCGACGAGCTCGATTTTCTGGAGGAGTTCACGGTCGGCATGCGCGCGCTCGCGCCGGGCAAAGGTGTGGTCTATGCCTCAGCGCATATCGGCGCGATGTACTTCGGGCCGCTCTCGCTCGAACTGATCGGCGAACGCTCGCGCTGGCTGGCCTCGACCCCGAGCGTGGCGCGCACGTCTTATGCGGAATCGCTGATCTCGACGAGCGACCAGACCGACACGCAAGTCGCGCGTGCGTTCATGCGGGCGCTGGGGCAGGACAATATCGTGGTCGTGGTGGTCGATGGTGCGATCAATCTCGCCGCGCCGCGCATCATGTTTGAAGGCCGCGAGGTGACCTATTCGCAGTTCGCCTCGCGCACTGCCTACCGGATGGGCGCGTCCTCGGCGTTCGTCGCGCCGGTGTGGCGGCCGGACAACCGGCTCGGTTTCGTGCTCAAGGCGCTGCCGATGCCCGAGCCGGAGGAAAGCGCGAACGACTATGCGGCGCGCTGGCAGGCCGCCTATTTCGGGCATTTGCGCACGTTCCTTGCCGGGGAGCCGCAGAACCTGCGCCTTTCGGGCGGGATCTGGCGCCTGATCCGCTAGAGCGGAGCGAGCTCGCTTGCGCATCTTCGTGCTGACCCGCTCTTATCCGAGCGCGGACGACCTCTATCAGTACCCTTTCGTCCACCGCCGCGTGCTGGCCTACCGCGCACTCGGCCACGCGGTCACGGTGTTCCGCTTCGATCCGGCGGGCGGGGCGGGGCACCACGTTTTCGACGGCGTGGCTTGCGAGACCGGTGGGCTTCAGGCGCTGGGCAGCGCCTTGGCGGATTTTGCCCCGGACGTCGTCGCCCTCCACGGCCTCAGCGAAATGCTCTGGCCCGCCTTCGCCGCAATCGCGCCCGCGCTGCCGGTCTGCGCCTGGCTCCACGGCACGGAAATTCCCGGCATCCAGCGCGGGAAGGTGCGGTGGATCAGCGACCCTGCCGATCTGGCCGCGCAGCAATCCTTGCTCGAGATCCGCATCGCCTTCTGGCGTGAGGCGCTGGCCGTGTGGCCCAAAAACTTGCGGCTGGCGTTCGTATCGGCCAACGCGCGCGAGGTGATGCGCGGTGATCTGGGCGCTTTGCTGCAGGACGATCACACCACGGTGCTGCACAATCCGATCGACACCGATCTGTTCGCCTATCGCCCCAAGGCGGCCGCCGACCGGTTCGCGGTGCTCTCGGTCCGCCCGCATCACACCATGGCTTACGGCAATGACATGGCCGCCGCCGCCGTGCTCGCCTTGCAGGGCCGGCCATGGTTCGGCGCGATGCGCTTCACATTCGTCGGCGATGGGCCGCTGTTCGAGGAGACGTTTGCGCCGCTGCGCGGTCTGGCCAATGTCACGCTTGAGCGCCGCTTTGTCGAGCAGCACGAAATCGCGCGCCTGCATGCCAGCCACGGGATTTTCCTCGTCCCCTCGCGGCTCGATACGCAGGGCGTTTCGCGCGATGAGGCGATGGCCTCAGGCCTCGTGCCTGTGACCAATGCGGTGTTCGCGGTGCCTGAATTTGTCGACCCGGATTGCGCGGGGCTTGCCGGGGCGGATGATGCGTCGGGCCTCGCGCGGGAAATCGCGGTGATGGTGGAGGACCCGGCGCTGTTCCTCGCGCGCTCGGCCGCTGCCGCCGCACGGGTGCGCGCGCAATCGGGGCACGAGGGCATGATCCCGCGCGAGCTGGCGTGGATGGCGGAGGCCATGGCATGAATTCGCCGGATTTCCTCATCGCCTCGCTCGGCCGTTCGGGCAGCACGATGATCGCCAACTGGTTGACGCGCCCGCCCGAGCAGATCGTGCTGATCGAGCCGTTTCTGCTCGATCTGCAAAATCCGGCGATGCTGCACCGCCAGTTTGCCGAACTCGGCATCGCCGCCACGGACGAGGAATGGGCCTTGGCCGATGCCGATTGGCAGGCGCGCTTCCAGCGCCTGTTCGCGCCGCGCCTTGCAGGCAAGCGCTGGGCGATCAAGGAAGTGCTGGGCAGCGAACACCGCAAAGTGCTTGCCGCCTTCGCTCCGCCGCGCGTCGTCGTCACCGTGCGCGATATTGATGCGATTGCCGCGAGCTTCCTCGAAAAGCACCGCGTTCAGGGTAATCGCGACCGCTTCGATGCCGCCTGGGTCGCGGCTTATTGCCGGCGCGAGACAGAGCTGATCGCCGCCTTGTGCGAAACGCTGCGGGCGCAGGGCACGCCGCATCGCATCACGCGCTACGAGGATTTTGTGGCTTCCGCTGATGAACGCGCGGCGCTCGCCGCCTTCACCGGCTGGGCGGGCGATGGCGACGTTGCGCGCCATCTCGGCCACTTTGGCCGGGGATTCGAGGCCGAGCGCCACGGCGGCGGGATTGGCCAAGCCGCGCCGAGCCTTGCCGCCCGCGCGCTGGATCCCGAGGAGCAAGCGCTGGTCGCCGAAATCACCGAAGGTTGCGCGGCCTACCGCGCAGCATTCGGGTACATTTAGCGCGCGATCAGCACCCGTGCCGTTGTCGGTGCCAGAGTCAGCTCGCGCGAGACCGGCTGGCCCGCCGCATCGGTCCAGTCGCCCTCTGGCAGGCCATAATGCAGCGTGTCCTTCGAGGAAGGGTTCACCACGACAAGCCCGCGCTCATACTTGCGCGCCCAGCCGCCGTCGATGGCAAAGGGCTCGCTCGCAGGCCGCCCGACCGGCGGATTGAGCGTGGCGGGATAGGGGATCACGCCCTTGCTGTCGCCGTCGTGGATCACCGAAAGATAGCTCTGGCGGCCGCGCACCAGCAGGAAATTGCCAACCACCCATTGCGCTTCGTCGGCGTTCATTTCGCCCGGAGAGGCGCAGCTCTTGTCGCTGTCGATCCACGGCATGCGCGCCGCAGCCCAGCGCGAGAGATTGAATTTGGTCTTCCAGTAGTCGTCGCTCACCCGGCCCTGACAATCACGGGTAAAGGCGGCTTCCTCCAGCCAGATATCACCCAGCGCTACCAACTTCTGCGTCAGTTCGGGCGAGGTGAAATTGACTTTGGCGTTGAGCGCCAGCTGCCCGCCGCGCGCGTGGATCTCGCGCGCGAGCCAGCCGAGATAGTCGAGCACCGCATTGGCGTAGACCGGGTCCTGCTTCTCGCCCGAATAAAGCTGCTGCCACTGGCCGTTCCGCCACACGCCGCAGCGGTTCGAATCGTTGTTGAGGCTCACGTTGTCGAGCGCGATGACCCGGCGGCCTTCGGCGATTGCCGGGGCGACGTGTTCATTGATCACATAATTGCGCACGTCCGGATTGGTCAGGTCGAGCGGGGTGTTGAAGCCCCAGCTATAGACGAACACCGGGGCGGGCGAGGTCTGATCGCACTTGTAGACCGCCCAATCGGGATGGTTGGCCTTGTACCATTCCATGTCATGCGTTTTGTCGAGATCGCGGTCCATCGGGTAATAGAAGCTGCCGCGGGTGCGGCGATCGCCCTTGCCGCCGGGGCCCCAGCCGCTCCAGATGAACCCGACTTCGCTGCCCGTCTGGCTGAGATCGAGCGGGCGGTTGTCGGTGATCTGCGCGAAGGTGATCTGGTCGTCGGGGATGCTCCCCAATGCGCCGGCCGGTTGCGCCGCGAGCTGAGTGGACGCCATGCACGCGGGCAGGATCAGCAGCGAACCCAGCAGGGCTGCGCGCAGCGAGGTGAGCAGGGAAAATCGTGCAGGCATCGGCAGCGTTCCTTGGCGGGCCCATGGGGGAGGCATAGGTGATGATAGGGTGCGGTCTTAGGCTGCGCGGGCTGGCGCTACAATGAATACGACATGACAATGCGGCAACTTGCCGCTGAGGCCATTGCGGCGGGCCTTGCGCATTGCCTATAGGGTTTCTCGCTTAGCACGTCTAAACGGCATGCAGCCCCTGCTGCGGGGGCCGCCTCGGGGAAGGATACCAGTGCGTTTCAACGGGATCTTCGCTTTGGGCCAGCCGCAGGGCCGCTGCACCAATCTCGCCACCTGGCTCCTGTTGGGCCTTGCCGTATCGGGCTGCGCGCTGCCGCGCAGTGGCCCTTCGGCGGGCGAATTCAACCGCTCCGCCACGTCCGGTGCGATCCGCCTTGTCGAGGCGAGCGACGCTGATGCCGTGGCCACGCGCCAGGCCGAACCGGCCGCCGGGTTTACGCCGGAATGGCTGGCCGCGCAGCCGATCAACACCGATGTGATCGGCGTGGGTGATACGCTCGATGTCACGGTGTTCGAGCGCGACGGGTTGGGCATGTTTCCCGCCGGTCAGGACGGCGCATCGCACCTTCTGGGCCTGCCGGTCGAAGCAGGCGGAGCGGTGCAGCTGCCTTATGTCGGTAGCGTTCCCGTTGCCGGGCTGACCCCGGCAGATGCGCGCAGCGCGGTGCTGCGGCGGCTGCGGCGCATCGCGCTGAGCTCCGATGTTACTGTGGTTATTTCAGGTCGGCACAGCCAGCTGGTTTCGGTGCAGGGCGATGTGACGAAGCCGGGCATGGTCCCGCTCGGGCCGGAAACGCGCAGGCTCACCTCGCTGCTCAGCCAGGCCGCTCCGACGCCTGCCAATCTCGAGCAGGCGGTGGTCACGGTGCGGCGCGGCATGCAGGCCACCTCGCTGCGCCTTTCCGATATTTTCGAACAGCCGTCGCAGGATATCGCGCTCCGCCCAGGCGATATCGTGATCGTGCGCAATGTCGTCTCGGCGGTCAACGTACTCGGCGCGGCAGGGCTGCAGGGCCGGGTGCGGATCACCAAGCGTGCCTACAGCGTGATTGATGCGGTGGCCGATGCCCGCGGGCTCAACGATGCCGCCGCCAGCCCCGGCGCGGTCTACCTCATGCGGCTCAGCAACCCGAACGAGCTGACCGCGACCATGCCCACGGTCTATCATTTCGATTTCCGCGATCCGGCGCAGATCGCCATCGCCGCGCGCTTCATCGTGCATGACGGCGATGCCGTGCTCATCGCCAATGCGCCGTTTGCGCAATCGACCAAGGTGCTTTCGGCGTTCAGCGGCGTGCTCAACACCGCACGATCGGCTGCGGCGCTGACACCATGATCGGTACTTCGCGGACGTGAGCAGCAACGAGGAACGGATCGCCCGCTGGCGGGCCCGGCGCGAGGCCGAGGCTGCCGCCAGGGAAGCGCACGGCGATCTGCCGCCCTCGCTGGCATTGATCGCATCGGGTGCTGAAGCGCTCGCTACCAGCGCGCCCGACGATACCGGCGCACTGCTGTCCGCACTCGTCACCGGGCTGCGCGGGCTCACCAGCCAGACCAACGCCGATCGCCGCGCGATTTACGATGCGCTGGGCCGGGGGCTTGAACGCGGCGGCCAGCTTGCGGGGATCGACGCGGAACTCGCCGAACTGCGCCGCCGCCAGCTGCGTGTGATGGTGCGGCTGGTCGAAAGCGACTTGCGCGAGGGTATCGACGTGCGCGCCGCAGGCTACCGTCCGGCCGGCATCGAAGAGGCGCTGCACCCGCTCACCACCAGCTACCAGCGCCTGCTCCAGCGGCGCGAAGCCGAAGAAACCCAAGCGGCGCGGCGGCAGGCGGTGCTGGCGGATGAGGCCTATTCGGTCGCGCTGGAGCCTGAGGACGAGGATGATCTGGCCCTGCTGCGCGCGCGGCTTGACCGGATCGACGTGACGCATGGTGCGCGGCGCACCCAGTCCGAGCGGGCGGGGCCACGCGCGATCATGGCGCTGCTGCGCTATCAGATGCGCGTGCTCATGAGCGAAAGCCGCGTTGCACTGGCGTGGACGTTTGTCGGCCCGGCCGTGCTGCTTACGTTGATATCCTCGCTCTATCTGGTGGTCGGCACGCACCACATCCTCGACATGGATGTGCAGACGTTTGCGATGCTTGGCGCAACGACCTGGATCATGTTCCGCCAGATCATCTTCCGCACCAGCACGGCGCTCTATGCCCACCGCGCGCTGCTCAATCTGAGGCCGTTCACCGCGACCACGATCGGGCTGGTGCAGGGGCTGATCTATTTCCTGTCCTACCTCGTCGTGTTTGCGCTGCTGATCACCGGCGGCTGGCTCACGGGTTTCTTCACCACGCCGGCGCACCTGCTGGGTCCGATCGGCTGGGTTACAGCGATGGCGGCAGCCGGGGCTTCGGTTGGCGTGATTTTCGGTTCGATTGCCGTTGTCTGGCCCTATTTCCTGCGATTTGCTCCGATCATCGAGCGCGGGCTCCAGCTTTTCTCCAGCGTGTTTTTTGTGTCCGAACAGCTGCCGGACCAGTATCGCCCCTATCTTCTGTGGTGCCCGTTTGCCCATGCCCTGCAGAAGCTGCGCACGACGTATTTCGATGGCTACGTCTCGCTGGATGCCGATGGAGAATATTTCTTCGTCTGGCTCGGCGTGCTGATGGTTGTCGCCGCGGTGCTGCAGCGCGCAGTGCGCGCGCGCAGCCAGCCGATGTGATGGGGCAGGGCGGATGATCGATCTCTTCGATGTCAGCGACGCACCCCTCGTGTTCGGCGAGCGCGTCACGCTGCTCACGGACGAGGATTTCCACCTGCCTCCGGGCCGCTATGCGCTGATGTCGCAGACGCCCGAGTGGCACCGGCCGCTGCTTGATGTGCTGGCGGGGGTGCGCCTGCCCCGGCGCGGGCGAGTTGTCCATGGCGGCGCGGTATCGTGGCCGCTGGGGCGTCAGGGCTTCGTGCGCGGACGCGGTACCGGGCTCGATATCATCAACCTCGTGGCTTCAGTGCACGAGCTTGATGTCGACATGGCGGCAGACGTGGTCACCATGCTGGTTTCACGCCCCGAACTGATCGACCGGCCGGTGGAGCACTGGCCGCAGTTTGCGCGGATCGAATTCACCTTTGCGCTCGGGCTCGTTCCCGATTTCGATATCTACGTGATCGACGGCTCGATCCCGTCCGAACCCTCACGCTTCACGCGGCTATGGCAGGCGCTGTTCGAGGAGCGGCTGGTCGGCAAGACGCTGATTCTGGCCTCGTACCGGCAGAAGCAATTGCTGGATTACTGCGCCAAAGCGCTCGTCTATGACGGGGGCCGGTTCGCGGTGAATGACGATCTGGAAGCGTGCATCGAGCGCTTCCCGCTGCGGCCCAGCCGCGAAGACTCGACCGGCAGCGGGGCTACACCCGGCGATGATGGAGGCGATCTTGGTTTCTGAGCAGTCCACAGGCTACGACGAGAGCGAGATTGGCGCGTCGCCAGAACCCACTGGCTCGCGCGCGCTGGCCATTGCGCGCGATGTGCGCGCCGCCAGCCGGCGCGCGCGGCGGCTGCGCGAGGTGACGTACCTTGCCGTGATCGTGGCGGCGCTGGTTGCCGCGCTGCTCTGGGGCCAGTTCGTGATTGCGCCGCGCTATGAGGCTGAGGCCCGTTTCGCGGTGCGCGGATCAAGCCCGGACGGCGGGCAGGGCGGCGGCACCGGGCTGCTGTCCAGCGGCACCAACAGCGGGATCGGCGCGGGCATGGGCTTCGTCGACGGCTTCGCGGTCAACGATTTCCTCAAGTCGCGCGATTGCATGCTGCAGCTCGCCAAACGGCTCGATCTCCAGAAGTTGCTGGCCGCCGGCCTCACTGATCCTGGCGCGCACCCCTCGCAGGAAGCGCTGTTCAAGGCCTATTCGCAGGCTGTGACCGTGCGCTTCAATCTGGTCGAGCAGGAGAACGTGATCGCGGTCGATGCGTTCTCGCCCCATGGCTCGCAACAGATTGCGGGTGCCTTGTTGCAGCTCGCTGGGGAATTCGTCCAGAAGATGGATGCACAGGGGGTGCAGAACACGCTCGATGTCGATACCGCCCGGCTGCGCGAGGCGGAGAGCCAGGCAATGGACGCGGCCAATGCGGTCGCCTCATGGCGCTCGGCCAATCGCAACATTGATCCCGAAGCGGAATCGGCCATGGTCCTGCAGATGATCGGCCAGCTTGAGAACGAACTGAATGAGGCGCGGATCAGCTACGCCAAAGTGCAAGCCTTCGGCAATCCCGATCACCCCATGCTGATCCCGGCGCGGACGCAAGTCGAGGCGCTTGAAAAGCAGCTGGCTTCCGCCCGTCAGCGGCTGGCGGGCGGGTCCGATTCGCAGGCAAGTCGGCTCAAGACCTACAGCCAGCTCAAGAACGCACAGACCTTTGCCGATACGAACCTGACCGCGGCGCGCGATGCCTATCAGCAGGCGCTGCGCGAAACGAGCCGCTTGCGCCGCTACCTCACGGTCATCGCACGGCCCGTGGCGGAAGATATGCCAAGCTCGCCCAATTTCGGCCTGCTGGCGATCGAGGGTCTGCTCGCGGGGATGCTGCTGGCGTTCGCGCTGTCGATCGTGCTGGGTTCGGTGCGGACCGGTCGCCGTGCTTGATAGCATTGGCCTGAGCAGCTTGGCCTGAGCAGCTTGGCCTGAGCACCTTGGTCTGAGCAGCTTGGTCTGAAGGCGCCGCGCTGATAGACGGGCCCTCTTGAAACGAGGACCGTCATGCAGCTGCGGCACCTGCGCTATTTCGTCACCCTCGCGCGCGAGGGGCACTTTGCCAAGGCGGCGGCGCTTTGCGGTATCTCGCAGCCCACGCTCTCGGCCGGTCTCGGCGCGCTGGAGGCGGAGTTCGGGCGGCGGCTGGTCGAACGCGACCGGCGCTACATCGGCCTGACCCCGCACGGCGAGGCGATGCTGCCCTGGGCCGAGCAGATCCTTGGCGCGGTGAGCGGTATGGCGAGCGCGGTGGCGGCCACCGCTGCGCCGCTCCAGGGCGAGTTCGGCCTTGCTGCCATTCCCGCCGCGCTGCCGCTGGTCGGCCTGCTCGGCGAAGTGCTGCTGGCGCAAAACCCGGGGATCACGCTGGCGGTGCGGTCTGCCACCTCGCGCGCGATCGAGCATGGGCTCAACGCCTTCGAAGTCGATGCGGGGCTCACTTATCTCGATCACGAACCGCCCGCGAACGTGCTGTCGGTGCCGCTCTATGCCGAACGCTATGTGTTCCTTGCGCGGCGCGGCAGCGGGTTTGATGACCATGCCGCGATCAGCTGGGCAGAGGCCGCCGCGCAGGACTTGTGCCTGCTGCACCAAGGCATGCAATATCGCCGCATCCTCGATGACCGGCTCGCCGCACGCGGCCTCGCGGTCGCGCCGCGCGCCACGGCGGACAGCCATTTCGCGCTGTTTGCGATGGTCCATTCGGGCGCGTTTGCCACGATCGTGCCCGATGGCTACGCGCGCTTCATGGCCGGGGTGGAATGGGCGCGCTTCGTGCCGTTCGATGGGCCGGAGGAGGCGCGGCGGGTCGGGCTGGTGGTGGTGAACCGCGATCCGATGGGGCCGATGGCGCGCGCCGCACTGGCGGCGGCGCGCGTGCTGGAGCTGCGACCAATCTTGTGATAGGCTTTCTCTATCAACGATCATGCATTTCGATTTGACGTTCCGCTCCGTTTTCCCAAGGCATTCCGGCATGAAAGACCTCCAAGAGCTCGAAGCCATCCTCGCTGCGCACAAGGGCCGGGAAGGCGCGCTGCTGCCGATCCTGCATGATGTGCAGGCGGCCTATGGCTCCGTTTCCGAAGACGCGGTGCGCGTGATCGCCAAGGCGCTCAACCTCACCCGCGCCGAAGTCCACGGGGTCGTCAGCTTCTACCACGATTTCCGCGACGCCCCCGAACCGCGCCCGGTGCTCAAGCTTTGCCGCGCCGAATCGTGTCAGGCGCGCGGGGTGGAAGCCATGGTCGCCGCGCTGTCCGATCACCCGCGCGTGGCGGTCGAGACGGTCTATTGCCTTGGCCTGTGCAGCGTCGGCCCCGCCGCGATGGTGGGCGATACGCTCCATGGCCGCCTTGATGCCGCCCGCCTTGGCGCGCTGGTGGAGAGCCTGGTATGACCACCGTTCGGATCAGCGACGATGCTGCCGCGCTCGCCTGCGGATCGGATGCCGTCGCCGCCGCGTTTGTGGCCGCAGGCTGCACGGTTGAGCGCGTCTCCACATGGGGCATGCACTGGCTCGAACCGCTTGCCGAGATCGACGGCATGGGCTTCGGCCCGCTGGAGCCCGGCGATATCGCGTCGGTTCTGGATGGGACCAGCGCCAAGGCCATTGGCCGGATCGAGGCGCACCCGTTCCTCGCCCGCCAGCAGCGCTTCACGTTCGCCCGCGCCGGCAAGACGCGGCCCCTCAGCCTTGCAGACTACGCTGCGACGGGCGGCTGGGCTGGCCTGAAGCGCGCCCGCGAACTCGGCCCCGATGCGACGATTGCCGAAGTCACCCAGTCTGGCCTGCGCGGCCGGGGCGGGGCGGGCTTTCCGGCGGGGATCAAGTGGACCACCGTCGCCAAAGCCGCCGGTCCGGTGAAGTACATCGTATGCAACGCCGACGAGGGCGACAGCGCAACCTTCGCTGACCGGATGGTGATGGAAGGCGATCCCTTCATGCTGATCGAGGGCATGGCGATTGCGGCTCACGCGGTCGGCGCGGGCAAGGGCTATGTCTATGTCCGCAGCGAATATCCGCACGCGATCACCAAGCTGAACGCCGCTGTTGCGCTGGCCGCACCCCACATCGCGCCGTTCCAGCTTGAGGTCCGCGTTGGCGCAGGCTCCTATGTCTGCGGCGAGGAAACCTCGCTGCTGAACTCGCTCGAAGGCAAGCGCGGCGAAGTGCGGGCCAAGCCGCCGCTCCCGGCGCTCGAAGGCCTTTTCGGCAAGCCCACTGTGGTCAACAACGTTCTGACCCTGGCCGCTGTGCCCTTCATCCTCGCAAAGGGCGCGCAGGCCTATGCCGACGCTGGATTTGGCCGCTCGCGTGGCACAATGCCGATCCAGCTGGCGGGCAATATCAAGCACGGGGGGCTCTACGAAGTCGGCTTCGGCATCACGCTCGGCGAACTGGTGAACGAGATTGGTGGCGGCACGGCTTCGGGCCGTCCAGTCCGCGCGGTCCAGGTCGGCGGCCCGCTCGGTGCGTTCCATCCGCCCGCCGATTTCTCGCTACCGTTCGATTACGAAGCCTTCGCCGCTGCCGACGGCCTCATCGGTCACGCGGGTCTCACCGTGT